>JAGYLD010000039.1 GCA_018401355.1 Bacteroidales bacterium | reverse complement strand
CATAGACGTTGGAAGCGGGCAGTCCTTCCCGGAATGATATTTTTTTGAAATTATAAGGTTGGCTCCTGACTGCAAATGATGTGGTTATCAACAGGATGATGATGATTACCTTTTCTGCATTTTTTATTAAAGCAGAACTTTTCAGAGTTCCAATCAGCTCAAAAAAGTACATGATAGAAATTTGTAGAAAGTCTCAAATGTACAATGAAACTCCACCAATTCAAAAGATTTGCCAAACTATTGTACATTCGTATATTTGCATAAAATATCCGTAATGATAAAATCCATGACCGGTTTCGGCAAGTACATTGCCCAGATGCAAAAAAAAAATGTAAGCATTGAGATAAAAACCTTAAATAGTAAACAGCTTGATATTCATCTTCGTCTTCCAAATGAATACAGGGAGAAAGAACCTGTAATAAGGCAAATGGCTGGAAATATTCTGGAAAGAGGAAAGGCAGAAATAATAATGAGCATTGAAAATACTGGTGATGATTCCAGTTATACCATCAATAAACCACTTGCCTTAAAATATTTTGAAGAATTGCGAGACATAGCTGAAAGTGTTCAATATGCTAATCCTCCGGAGTTACTGTCAACAGTAATGCGTTTTCCCGAGGTGTTGCAATCGCGTAAAGAAGACCTTGACGAGAAGGAGTGGGATGAGCTTGCAAAGGGGATTAAAGAGGTTCTAACCCAGGTTGATATATATCGACAGGATGAAGGTGTGATAATTGAAAAGGATTTTAAGGAGCGGGTGAAGATCATACAGGATCTTGAAGAGCAACTGGAACCGCTTGATAAGTTGCGGTCTGAGCAAATACAAAGCAGGTTGGAGCAAAAGCTTACTGAAATAAAGGAAAAGGTTCAGACAGATTCAAACCGGTTTGAGCAGGAATTGATCTATTATCTTGAGAAGCTTGATATAACAGAAGAAAGGGTCCGGTTGAGACAGCATTGTGATTACTTTCAGGAAACATTGCAGAAAGGTGGTTCTATTGGACGTAAATTGAATTTCATTACCCAGGAGATGGGCCGTGAAATTAATACCATAGGTTCAAAGGCCAACAATGCGGATATACAGAAAATAGTTGTTTTAATGAAGGATGAGGCAGAAAAGATAAAGGAACAGTTATTTAATATATTGTAGCATGGCAGGTAAAATTATCATTGTTTCTGCTCCATCCGGTGCTGGCAAGACGAGCATAATAAAGGAAGTGATCTCTGGAGAGATGCCTGTTGAATTTAGTGTTTCAGCTTGTACTAGGGCCAAACGTGAAGGGGAGTTGAATGGTAAAGATTATTGGTTTCTTTCGATTGATGATTTTAAGGAAAGGATACAAGAAGGAGATTTCCTGGAGTGGGAGGAAGTTTATAAGGATAATTACTATGGTACGTTGAGATCGGAATTATCCAGGATCTGGAACAAAGGAAAAAATGTGCTGATCGAGGCCGATGTATATGGAGGCATTAACATAAAGAACGAATACCCAGAGATCTCTCTGAGCATATTCATCATGCCTCCTTCTGTTGATACCTTGCGTGAACGCCTGGAGAAAAGATCCACTGATAAGGCAGAAAGTATTGAAACCAGGGTAAACAAGGCTCTTGAAGAAATTTCTCTGGCGCAAAAATTCGATGTGATCATCGTTAATGACAACCTTGATGAAGCCATACACGAGACAAAGAAAAAAATCCGGGAGTTCGTGGAAAATTCTTAGTCATGAATGAAATGAGAAAAAAAATAGGGTTGTTTTTCGGATCCTTTAATCCGGTTCATATCGGACATATGATCATTGGCCAGTATTTTACACAATTCACTGATATTTCCGAAGTATGGTTTGTCGTTTCACCTCAAAACCCGCTGAAGGAGAAGAAAAGCTTGCTGGATTCACACCTGCGACTGTATATGGTCAACCTTGCATTGGAAGACGATCCTTTGCTCAGGACCACCAACATTGAGTTTTCCATGCCCCAGCCATCTTACACCATCGATACCCTGGCCTATATCAGTGAAAAATATCCCGAAAAGCAATTCGTGTTGACCGGTGGGACCGATATTCTGCCTACCTTTCATAAGTGGAAAAATTATCAGGAAATCCTGGGACAATATAAGTTTTATATTTACAATCGTCCCGGTTATGAGCCAGGTGAATATTCTTCCCATCCATCGATCAGATTTTTCAATGCTCCCCTGATGGAGATCTCTGCCAGTTTCATCCGTAAAGCCATACATGAGGGGAAGGATGTGAGCTATATGCTTCCTCCGAAAGTATGGTTACATATTGTGGATATGGGATTCTACCTATAATTTTTAAGTTTAGAAATTCCAATCAGTATGAATATGAAAAAAACAAGGAAAAACCAGTTGTCAGGCCGGATGGCCGCACATCTTCTGGTGTTATCCCTTCTGATGGTAATTCTCATGTCAGGCTGTACCAAAATGCCCGTATCCGGATCATACTGGTATGAGGGGGGAAAGATGCGCACCGGCGAATTTTCGGGATACGACAATAAATCAGGGTTACGCTGGCTGGTAAGTAACGATGACACCATGCTTTATTTTATGCTGGAAACGGATGATAAGAACATACAACGAAATATTTTTATGTCGGGTGTAAAGTTGTATTTTGACACAACAGGCAGGAAGAAGGAGGATGTGTTTCTGCATTTTCCTTACAGGCAGGGCGGCATGAGTGACAGGCCCGACATGCGCCCTGTAAATCCGGATGACAGGGAAGGTTCACAGAGGATGACCCTGCAAATGCCCACTGAAGCATTATGGAAGTCGGGAGATTCGGAATATTTCATGGATTTACTGCTGGAGAAGACGAACTTCCATGGTGAGATCAGTTTTGACTCCCTTGGGGTTTTGGTCTATAAAGTTGAGGTTCCTTTAAAAAACATTTTCCTGGCGAATTACAATCATGACAGGGATTTTTCCATCGGCATTGACATTGGCGGTATCATGCGATCCCCGGATATGGAGGCAGATGGTTTTGGAGGCACACAGATGAGGTCGGGAGCCGGAAGGCCGGGTGGTTATCCGGATAAGGGACAGCCTGGCGTGGGTTATGGAGACCCGCGGTCAGGACAAAGACCGGGAAGAGTACATTCTTCGGGAACGGAGATTTGGTTTTTTACGATTTTGGCGGAACCTTTGACAGGAAATGATTAGAACGCGGATAACGCGGATTTTGCGGAACTTTTTGCCGGATCTTTACTATAAATTTTATCCTTTGCCTTAATAAAATATACCGTTAACTGAACGGTTGCTTGATGTATTGAAATATATTGAGTATATTCACATTCCGTTCACCAAAATCAAAACATCATGCACCCTGGAAAACTTTTCTACCTGATTGTTTTTATGCCTTTATGTCTTGTAGGGCAAAACCATAGTTCAACCGTGGCCTATGATTCATTAAACATCAACAATATTAATGCGCGAATAAATAATGTAGGAAATCATTTTTGGGGTTTTCCAGGAGGAGAATATGCCCATTATTTTATTCCTAAAAATTCCAGGATTTCATCAATATTTAATTCTGCTTTATGGATAGGTGGCTTGGATGATACAAATGGATTACATCTAGCTGCTGAAAGGTATCGACAAATTGGGGAAGACTATTGGGCTGGCCCTATTTCCAGTATATATGATTCAGCTTACGACCAAAGATGGAATCAAATTTGGAAGGTTAGTAGATCAGAAATTGAATACCATAAAGCTCATTGGTCTGATCCGGCATATATTCCGATTGAAGTAATAAATAACTGGCCAGGGAATGGTGATGTTTCAAGTGGCCAATTGTCAAAGTTGGCTCCTTTTTATGATCTTGATAATGACGGATTGTATAATCCTTTAAATGGAGATTATCCAATAATATACGGAGATCAGGCTATTTTTTTTATATTTAATGATGCCCGGAATCAACATACCGAATCACAAGGGAAACAATTGGGACTGGAAGTTCACGGGATGGCTTTTGCATATGAATGTATGCAGGATTCTGCATTATGGAATTCGTTGTTCATGCATTATGAGATGATCAATCTTTCAAACCATGATTACCATGATGTGTATTTTGGGATTTTCACTGATTTTGATATTGGATATCCATGGGATGACTTTTCAGCAACTGACACGATATTAAATTCGGTGTTTAACTATAATGGAGATTGGTTTGATGGGGAAAGGTTTTATGATTCTTACGGAAAGCACCCTCCTGTTCAATCAATGAGCCTTCTAAGCCATTCTATGGATTTTTCAATGATATATGGCAATACTGGTCCATGGTACCAGCATCCTCCTTTGGTGGATTATGAGTATTATTATGCTTTGAAGGCATTATGGACTAATGGCCAACCATTACCTATGCAGGATTCTTTGATACCATATAGGCATGCATATCCTGGAGATCCTCTTGATTCAATATCAGGATGGACTATGATCAATGCTCATAATATTCCTTCCAATTATAGAGCTGTTGGGTCTCATGGACCAATTATTTGGGAAAGATTGGATACAATCAAATTAGATTTTGTATATGTGTTTGGTCGGGATTTTACAGGAAATAATCTTTCCAGCATCCCGGTTTTCAGGACCAGGATCGGTAATATCATAGAATATTATGAAACCAACAGTTCCCCCTGCGGCCCCTTGTTTTCTGTATCCGAAATAAACAAACAAAGGAATCAGGCCTTTAAGGTATATCCAAATCCCAATACAGGCTTTCTGAATATTGAACTTTATGAGGAATATGGATGGAGGGAATACCGCATTTTTGATGTTTTTGGACGCTTGATGAAAGATGGGAAGTTAAAAGATCAAACCATCCTGGATATTTCACTGCTTAATCCTGGTATTTATTTTGTTCAAATGGTTTTTGATGATTTTATTCAAACCAAAAGGATTATAAAAATGAATTAATATGTCGCCCCTAACGGGGTTAATATGATGGATGAATGTATGATCTATAGATATTGGACCCCTACGGGGCTTTTTTTAAGTAGAATTCCCTGATCTTTTCAACAACATACTCAATTTCTTCGTTGGTTAGTTCGAAGAAGAATGGTAGCCGGATGATTGTATCTGAATACCGGATGGCATTCGGTAGCGGCCGGCCGTCATGCTTGTCTTTATAATACGGGCTTATGTGCAATGGCAGGTAATGAAACACGGCGTGAACACCTTTCTTGTAAAGAAAACGGATCAGATTATTCCTCTCGGTGTTATTCCTGGTAAGAAAATAAAACATGCTACCATTGATAGTAGCATATTTCGGAACCATGGGTAATTGAATATATCCTTCTTCCTCCATTGGCTTTAGCTTGTCGAGGTACTGATGCCATATTGATGTCCGGCGTTTTTGGATCTTTTTAAGTTCTCTCAGCTGCGCAATGAGTGCTGCACCCATCATCTCCGATGGGAGATAGGATGCACCGACATCTACCCACTCATATTTTTTAACATCTCCCCGCTGGAATGCTGCCCGATTCGTACCTTTTTCCCATATGATCTCTGCTCTTTCGTGCAGTGCGGGATTATTAACTGCCAAAAGCCCTCCTTCTCCGGTGATAATGTTTTTTGTCTCATGAAAAGAAAAACCGGCCATATCACCAATGCTGCCAAGCGCCTTTTTATGGTAGTAAGAATCTATAGATAAAGCGGCATCTTCAATTACAAGCAAATCATACTTTTCAGCTATCTTCATGATGACATCCATCTCACAGGCTATGCCGCTGTAATGAACAACAATGATGGCTTTGGTCCTAGGCGTTATCAACTCTTCAATTTTGTTTTCATCGATGTTTGGCTGGTCGGGGCGACTGTCGGCAAAGATTATTTTTGCGCCATGCAGGGCAAATGCGCTGGCAGTTGACACAAAAGTAAAGGAGGGGCATATGACTTCATCTCCAGGATTGAACCTTGTCAACACCGCTGCCATTTCCAGGGCATCTGTGCAAGAGTTTGTCAACAATGCCTTCCTGAATCCATATCTTTTTTCAAAAAATGAATGACACTTCTTTGTGAAAATTCCATTTCCCGAAATGCGGCCGGCTTTGGCAGCTTCTATCATCAAATTAATTTCATTGTTGGTAAAATATGGCTTATTGAAAGGGATCTTCATAGGAGGCAAAGTTATAAGACTTTATCGATATGATAGGGTGGTTTCTTTTTTTGGATCTGGTAAATCCGGCTGATATACCCTCCAATCACACCAAGGCTGAAAATGATCAGACTGGTGCTGAACAGAATGGTTACGATCATTGAAGTGTATCCAAGGGGGATATCCTGGAATATCTTTTTAATGATGAAATGTAGTCCGAGAAGGAAGGTAAAAAAGGAAACGATAAAGCCACCATATACCATCATCTTTAAAGGCATGGTTGTATAAAAGAAAACCAGATCGGAAGCCATTCGAAAAAGCTTTCGCACAGAATAACCCGATTTGCTTCCTTTTCGCTTATGGTGTTCTACCTCGACGAGGGTAATTTTATCAGTATACCATTGCAAAACTTCATCAATGTATATAAAATGAAGATTATGATCCAGTATTTTGTCAATGATAGACCGCTTGATAAGTCTGAATGAAGATCCTTTGCTGGAGTTTTTGTGGAAGAATCCAGAATACTTTCTAACCGAATATGAGCCAATGTTTCTGACCACGGAATGTTGTTTCTTTCTGTAAACACCATAAACCATATCTGCTTGTGATTCTTCACCAGCATGAATGAGCTTGAGGATCTCTTCAGGGGGGTGTTGGAGGTCATCATCCATTGTGATAATGAAATCTCCTCTTACAAAATTGAATCCGCACATGATGGCACTGTGCTGGCCATAATTTTTATTCAGCCTGATGGCAGTTACGAGGTCGGGATTGTTGGATTTGAGATGTGACAATACTTTCCAACTATCATCTTTGCTTCCATCATCAATAAAAATGATCTCAAAGCTTTTTTGAGCTTTTTCAAAAGTGTTTTTGATTTTTTCAAAAAGTCGTGAAAGTAAATCCTCACTTTGAAATACCGGTATTATAACAGAATAATATATATGGGCCATTTGAGGATATTTAATATTTTCCTGGAGATATTTCATCCTGGCGGCATTACAACTTGTATATATTGTCAATGTTTGCACCTACGGTTCCTGTGTATTTTGCCTGGAGGCGTTCATGAACCGGTCATGATAATATGTAGCTTTCTCCTCATTCCCTTTTTCTTTGAAGAAACGGCTAAGGAACAAGCTAACCTGAGGTGGTGCACCTATTGCAACAGCCCTTTCGAAAAACTCGATCCCTTTTAAGGTGTCTCCCATACGCAAATAATAATTGCCAAAATTCAGGAAGGGAAGGGTTTCTTTTGGATCAATCCTGAGAATTTCTTCATTGAGAGATAGTGCCTTGTCAAAGTCTCCATCCAGGAAATGAAGGTTGGCCAGCTTGGACCTGGGGTTGATGATCTTTGGATCCAGTTCAATGCATTTTTCATACATGAGCATGGCAGAATCACGCAACCCCATGTTTTCATATACCATGCCCAGATTGAACAAAGCGATTCCATGATCTGGCTTGATCTCTAGCGCTTTCCTGAAAGCTTTTTTTGATTTATCGTATTCTTTGTATATTTTATTGTATGCGATACCAAGGTTTGTCCAGGATGAATAATGCTCCGGGTATATTTCAACAGCCTTCTTCCAATAGTTAAGAGCCTTGTCTGCTGTGGGCTTGATAAACTTGGTCACATCAACCGGTTTTGAAAGCTCTCTGTTTACCTGTTTCATTAATTCATGGGCGATAAGGTCGTTGGCCTTAAGTGAGTTGTCAAGGTATTTAATGTCATTATTGAAAAGGGTGAATTTTGTGTTCCAGTCCTTGTTGCGGTCTCGTGTATGCAACAAATAAGGGATCAGAAGTGCAAGGACAAGAATTGATACAATGGCTGTTCTTGCATTAAATGTAAGTGAAGTTTTTTCTTTTTTGCGAAATATCAGGAAAAAAAGGTATACCAGTGCAATTATAAATCCGAGTGAGGGCAGGAAAAGAAACCTTTCACCAATGATCCCCGGAGTATAAGCCAGAAAATTGGAAAACGGGAATATGGTGATCAGGAAAAACAATATAGCAAAAGAAAGGATGCTTTTCTTTTTAAATGTAAATATTGCGTAAATGAATAAACCCAGATAAACCAGGAAAGTTAAGATCACAATTGGGTTGCCTGGTCCGGTTATAGGTATCATATTGTATCCGTAATAGTAAACCAGGGGATGTGGATAGATCAGCAGCCTGAGATAATAGTACAATCCGTATAATCCTGTTGAGATCCGATTAAGGAAATTATCTTCAAACGGAATGGGGTTTTCATAAAACCTCATTGGTCTGGATGTTTCAGGAAGGTATAAGTAAGGCAGGAAGATGGAGATCAATGCAACTAGAAATACCACAGTTGTAAACACCCATATTTTTTTGGGTTTCATATCTGTAAAGAAATAGAATACAAGCGGGAAAATCAGGATAGTAGAAACGATGGAGACCTTTGAAAGGAATGCTAAAATGTAAAACAGAATACCCCAGAAAACCGACCATTTTTTTCCCCGGTCAGCATAAATAAGAAAAGATCTGATTGAAAGGAGGAAAAACCCAAAACTTAAAATTTCATCTCTGTTCTTTAGGCTGGCAACAACCTCAGTATGAATGGGGTGGGCAATAAACAGCAGGGTGATAAAGAATGGAAATAACAGGTTTCGATTGTGAAAAAGACGTTTTAATATGCTATATAACAATATGACCAGTAAAAGGTATAATAATAAGTTCACGGAATGACTTATATAGGGCATTTTAGGATTGTCTTTACCGAATATCTCATATTCCAGGGCAAAGGTTGTCCTGACAATTGGGCGGTAACCAAAATTCAGGTTTTCCTGTTCTCCCATTGCATATAATGATGTAAAGATCTCCGGAATCCCTTTAACTCCTTTGCTTATAACATCATTACTTGTTGAGATATGATAATCATCGAGTGAATAATAATTGCCAATTGTGTTGCTGTAAGCGATAATTGTTACTACAATGATGAATCCTAAAAAAATCCTGTTAAGCATTTTCCCTTTGTTGTTATCAGGACTTGCTTTTTCGATTTTTGCTATCATTTCCAAATAATTATTTCAGGCGTGTAATGATTAAAGCACTCTGTCTGCCATTCCTTTTAAGGCAGCAATGGTTTGTTTTCTTGCTTCAATAAAACCCATATGGGCTGTATCTGATAGAATAAGTGTTTCCGAATGTTTTGGGAGAAGGACCTGTTGCATGATGGTATCAGCAGGAATTCTCGGGTCTTCTTTTCCAAGGATGAACAATACAGGGAAGTTGGCATTGGTTAGAACATGTTCTTTCCCTGACCTCATTTTCATTCCTTCCAGCGCAGCTATAATCCCGTCAGGCCTGAGCTTACCCGCCTGACTGATCAGTTTGTTCATCTCTGTGTTATAAGTTTCAGCGTTAGAAGGTGTGAAGAGGGCGGGGATGAAATTTTTTATAAAATTCTGATGATTGGACTCAACAACTTTTATGGTTCTGTTTCTGTTCATTTTGGCTTCAGAAGTGTCAGGGAGTGCATGTGAATGGAATAAAACAAGGCCTCTCACTTTACTGGCAAATTGCTCTGCAAAGGAAAGAGCAACATATCCTCCCATGGAATGTCCCACAAGAAGGCATTTTTTAATTTCCAGGGAATTTAGCACCTTGTTAACTGCTTCAGACATGAGTTCCATAGTATGAATCGAATCGATGTTATCACTTTTGCCAAAGCCAGGCAAGTCGATGGCGATAACATTGAAGTCATTGGACAGCACATCCTGAAATTTTGACCACATTTTAGATGATTCAAGGAATCCATGCAAAAGCACTATGGTTTTACCATGGCCTTTAATCCTGAACTTTATGGTTTTTCCTTTGTATTTAATACTGCTTACCATAATTATCTTTATTTAAAATTTAACGGCTTTTATTTCTCCGGGCTTGTTTTATGCTCTCAGGGAGAACAAAGAATACCATTAGCAACAGGGCAATAACTGCAAAAATCCATGAAAACTCCCATGAAAGCAGGTAGCCAACTGCGGTTATCATCACAAATACCAACGCAACAAGCCGGAAAATAATTGTTATTTTTGATTTCATAGTCTAATTAGTAACAAAGACTTAATCTCTTTTGTTATCCGCTATATTAAAATATTAAATACAAAATCCAAAAGGATATTATGACCTCATCGTGGCTTCAATATCCGCAATGGATTTTGGGATTGGTTTTCCAAGGACCCTGCAGCCATCCCGGGTGATCAGAAGGTCATCTTCAATTCTTATTCCGCCAAAGTCTTTGTATGTTTCAACTTTTTCATAATTAATGAAACCTTCAAATTTCTTTTCTTTTTTCCATTGGTCAATGAGGGCTGGGATAAAATATATACCAGGTTCATCTGTCATAACGAATCCTGGTTCCAGTTTTCGGCCCATCCTGAGGAAAGCAAGTCCAAACTGATCTGACCTGGTGACCTCTTCATCGTAGCCAACATAGTTTTCGCCAAGTCCCTCCATGTCATGCACATCAAGTCCCATCATATGTCCAAGGCCATGTGGGAAGAATAATGCATGAGCTCCCTGAGCGACAGCATCTTCGGCATTGCCTTTCATAATTCCAAGGGAAATAAGACCTTCTGCAATTGTTCTTGCAGCAAGCAGGTGCATATTCTTGTATGAGATACCAGGCTTGCATGCGTCAATAACATTGTTATTGGCAGCAAGAACGATTTCATAGATCTCTTTTTGCCTTTGATTGAATTTTCCACCAACAGGAACTGTTCTGGTAATATCGCTGGCATAATGCATGGGTGTTTCTGCCCCGGCATCTGTAACCATCATCCGGCCTTCACGCAGTGTGTTTCCATGATAATGGTTATGCAAAGTTTGTCCGTTAATGCTCAGGATAACAGGAAACGAAACGGGACCTCCCATTGAAAGTGAAATGCCTTCAATGGCTCCTGCAATTTCTCTTTCCACGACACCTGGCATAGCCATTTTCATGGCAGTGGTATGCATTTCATAGGCAATGTCTACAGCCTTCTCAATTTCGCGTACCTCATGCTCGTCTTTAACTGCACGGAGTTTTACGATCCCACGGATGAGTTCCTCCGAAACAAAAGCTTTTATGTCATTTATATCTTTGTTAAAGAGTGAATGAAGCATCATCCAGTGGTCTCCACGGTATGGTGGAGTAATATGGATTTTCCTTCCTGAATTCAATACATTTTGAAGGTATGGAGCAAGATCTGTAAAAGGTTTTGTATTGTCGACGCCCACGCGCGCTGCACGGTCTTTCATCAGAGGCTGGGGACCCATCCAGATGATATCATCCATAGTCACATCATTGCCAAATATGATCTCTGTTCCGGAATCGATGTCGATGACACCTGCCAGATCCGGCTGATCAAGACCAAAGAAGTATAAGAAATTACTGTCTTGCCTGTAGTGATAGGTGTTTGCAGGATAATTCATCGAGGCTTCCTGGTTTCCTAATATCAATATTAGGCCTTCTGAGATTTCTTTCCTCAGATTTTCCCTTCTTGCGGAATATGTACTTGCTTCAAACATATATGATAATTTTATATTTGTATTGTATTTTTGAATCCTCAAAGGTACATAAAACCTATGTGAATAAGAAAATGATATTAATGTATATGAAAAGGAATTATTTGAGTTTTTCCAGGAAATCTTCTTTTATGAAAGGTTTAAGGATGTAACCATCAAATCCTGAAAAAAGATATTTTTGAATGTCTTCCTTCATGGCATTGGCTGTTAAGGCAATGATTTTTATTTTTTTGTCGCCCTTAGCTGATTCAAGCCTTCTTATTTCCCGGGTAGCGGTCAATCCATCCATCTCCGGCATTTGTATGTCCATGAGAATAAAATCATATTCATTTAGAAGAAACTGTTGAATGGCCTCAACACCATTTTCTGCAAAGTCAACTTCAAATCCAATTTCTTTTAACATGATCGTTGCAACCTTACGGTTGATCATATTGTCCTCAACCAATAGTAATTTGTTCTTATCCAAAGCCATAGGCTGGGTTTGTATTTGGACTATTATCTATTCATCAGTGATTCTATTTCTTCTGTTTCCCTTGGAATGTCTTTAGAAATATCCTCCTGTCCGTTTTCAGTTACTAAAATAATATTTTCTATCCGAATACCGATATTTTCTTCTTTAAGATAAATTCCTGGCTCACATGTTAAAACCATACCAGGCTTCAGTTTCTCAAATTTTGATCCGACATCATGAACATCCAGTCCGATAAAATGAGATACACCATGCATGAAATATTTGGTATACAATGGTTTATCTTTTGGTTGTTTTTTAATTTCCTGAGCAGAAAAAAGTCCCAGTTCCATCAGTTCCTGTTCCATCATCTGGTTGACTTCTTTATTCAGGAGATCAATGGTTTTGCCCGGTTGTATTAACCTGATGGTGTTTTTATGGACATTCAGGACTGCATTGTAGATTTTTTTTTGTCTTTTTGAATACTTGCCATTCACTGGGATAGTTCTGGAAATATCTGCTGCATAATTGCAATATTCTGCTCCAAAATCCATTAACAGGAGATCACCTTTTGCACATGATCCTGTATTTTCAATGTAATGAAGGTAGCAGGCATTTATTCCTGAAGCTATGATAGGCCTGTAGGCATGGTGTCTGGCTCCGTTGACCATAAATTCATGTGTGATTTCTGCTTCAACTTCATATTCCTTCATTCCGGGCTTAAGGGTGCTCAAAACTCTTCTGAGAGCCTTGTCAGTGATATCAATGGCATGTTTCATAATCCTGATTTCTTCACTTGACTTGATGGTTCGCAGTTGATGAAGCAATGGGGCTAACCTCTGAAATTGATGTTGGGGGAATCTTTCCTGTAACATCTTTGAAAACCGAAGATCGAAATAGGGGACAGGATTGGAATATTTTGGATATTCATTTGAATTAAGGAAAACAGATTTACTCAGTGTCATTGCTTCCTGCATGATTGCGTCAAAGTCTTCCAGGTATATAATTGTTTCGATTGCTGAAATTTTCTTTGCTGTTTCTTTATCCAGCTTTTTACCTTCCCAGGTTTCCAGTTTGGGCTCAGGTTTCCTGATAAACAGAATGGATTTAAATTCAGCATTGGGATGATCAGGGAACATCAGCAGCCTGGTATGTTCTTGTTCTATGCCGGTTAAATAGAATAGATCGGAATTCTGCCTGAAAGGATAATTCTGGTCACCATTCCTGGGGAATGTGTCGTTTGAATTAACAATGGCCAATGATCCTGGTGGAAGAAGTCCTGCCAGATTCTCTCTGTTTCTGGCGAAAAACGTATTATCCGGAAGATACAATAACATGGGCATACTATTTAAAATCAATAAAAATTTAGGGTTTCAATGGTTTAGGCACATTAAACGAATATGGATTTTCCATATTTTTGCCTACTATTTTACAAAGTAACATCATTTATTTTAACTTGAAAAATTGCTGATCATACACCAATAAACCATTATTTCATGAGTAAACTGTTGCATTATTCATCTTTAACGAAGAAATACATCATGGCCATTGCAGGGTTTTTTCTGATGATATTTCTTGTTGTTCATCTTGGTATAAACTTGTTTATCTTACCAATTGCAGAAAATCATATAGAGATTTTCCGGGAGGCTGTGCATTTCATGACTTCTAACCCTCTGGTGAAAGTTATGGAGATATTTTTGTTTGCTGCTTTTATCATTCACATTCTCTATGGGGTTATTCTGCAGTTGCAGAATTGGATGGCCCGGCCTACCAGATATAAAATAGAGGGGTGGTCGCATACATCCTATTTTTCCAAGTTCATGATTCACACAGCAGTGATAGTATTTATATTTTTGGTGATACACATCATGAATTTCTATCTTGTAAAGGAGGGTATTACCAAAGCTCCGCAGGGTCCGGCTATGGTGGCAGACAACCATGATTTTTACAACATGGCCATAAATCTGTTTTCGAATACAACTTATTCAGTCTTATATATACTGCTGATCATCGTTCTGGGATTTCATCTGAACCATGCATTCCAGTCAGCTTTTCAATCGATGGGATGGAACCACAGCAGATATACTCCGTTTATAAAATTATTGGGGACGATTTATTCAATAGTTATACCCCTGGGATTTATTCTTATTCCCTTGTATTTTATATTTTTATATTAACCAGAAAATCAACATTCAACTATGATAAAACTTGATCCCAAAGTACCAGATGGCCCGTTGGCCGAGAAATGGAACAAATATAAATCAAGTCAAGACCTTGTTAATCCGGCAAATAAGAGAAAACTTGACATCATTATTGTAGGAACCGGTCTTGCCGGAGCTTCTGCTGCAGCAAGTTTAGGCGAGATGGGATTTAAGGTAAAAGTATTTGGTATACATGAAAGTCCAAGGCGAGCCCATAGTATTGCCGCTCAGGGTGGTATAAATGCTGCAAAGAACTATCCCAATGATGGTGACAGCATTTACCGGCTTTTTTATGATACCGTAAAAGGGGGTGATTACAGATCGAGAGAAGCAAACGTCTACCGTTTGGCAGAGGTCAGCAATAACATTATAGACCAGTGTGTGGCACAGGGGGTTCCGTTTGCGCGTGAATATGGTGGAATGCTTGCCAACAGATCATTCGGAGGTGCACTTGTTTCCAGGACATTTTACGCCAGGGGCCAGACAGGACAGCAGTTGTTGCTTGGCGCATACAGTGCTTTTATGAAAGAGATTAACCGGGGAAACGTGACATTTTATCCCAAAAGAGAAATGCTGGATCTGGTAATGATAGATGGCAAAGCGAGGGGTATTATTACACGAGAATTAAACACCGGAAAAATTGAAAGACATTCGGCGCATGCAGTTGTTATTGCCACAGGTGGTTACGGAAATGTTTTCTTTCTGTCGACAAACGCAATGAATTCCAATGGAAGTGCAGTATGGCAATGTTATAAAAGGGGAGCGGCTTTTGCCAATCCTTGCTTTACACAGATCCATCCGACATGTATTCCTGTTCATGGTGAATACCAGTCCAAGCTTACCTTGATGAGCGAGAGTCTCAGGAACGATGGAAGGATATGGGTGCCTAAGAAAAAGGAAGATGCTCAAAGGATCCAGAAAGGAGAGTTAAAACCTACAGAAATACCGGAAGAAGACAGGGATTATTATCTTGAGCGTCGTTATCCTGCATTTGGCAACCTGGTTCCAAGGGATGTGGCGTCAAGGGCAGCCAAGGAAAGATGCGATGCAGGTTATGGTGTTGGCAATACCGGTTTGGCAGTTTACCTTGACTTTGCTGATGCGATAAAACGGTTGGGAAAATCTGTCATTGAAGCACGTTACGGGAACCTTTTTCAGATGTACGAAAAGATAGTGGATGACAATCCCTATGAAACTCCCATGATGATTTACCCTGCTGTTCACTATACCATGGGTGGGACTTGGGTTGATTATGAATTGCAAACGACCATACCCGGATTGTTTGCTACCGGTGAGGCGAATTTCTCCGATCATGGAGCCAACCGCCTGGGTGCATCAGCCTTGATGCAGGGCCTCAGTGATGGGTATTTTGTTTTGCCTTATACTTTGCAGAATTACCTTGCTGATCAGATTAATGTACCCAGATTTTCAACTGACCTTCCTGAATTTGACACGGTAGAAAAAGATGTAAAATCCAGGATTGATAAAATAATGAATGTGAAAGGAGATAAGACCGTAGATACGTTCCATCGTCGTTTGGGGCATGTTATGTGGGATTATGTCGGAATGGGAAGAAATGAGGAAGGCATCAGGAAAGCGCTCAGTGAGATAAAAGAAATAAAGGAAGATTTCTGGAAAAATGTCCGGATACCTGGTCATCCTGAAGATGTAAATCTTGAGCTGGAAAAGGCATTGCGTGTAGCAGATTACCTGGAACTGGGAGAGCTTATGGCATTGGATGCCCTGGACAGGAAGGAGTCTTGTGGAGGTCATTTTCGTGAAGAATACCAGACTCCGGAAGGAGAAGCTTTGAGAAATGACAAGGACTACACATTTGTCTCGGTTTGGGAATACAAAGGTGATGGAGAAGCACCAGCATTGCATAAGGAACCTTTGAATTTCGAGTTCATCGAAGTCAAACAAAGGAGTTATAAGTAAGTCGGAATTAATAATTATTGGTTGAATTAAATAAACAATATCATATGAACTTCACGCTAAAAATATGGAGGCAGGAAAATCCAAACGCAAAGGGTGGATTTGAAACGTACCAATTATCTGATATTTCGGCAGATGCCTCTTTTTTAGAGATGCTTGACATATTAAATGAACAACTGGTGATGGAAGGTAAGGTACCTGTGGCATTTGATCATGATTGCCGCGAAGGTATCTGCGGTACCTGTTCGCTATACATCAATGGTCGTCCACATGGGCCAGATTCCGGTATAACCGTTTGCCAGATGCATATGCGTAATTTTAAGGATGGCTCTACCATTACAATAGAGCCTTGGCGTGCCAGGGCCTTTCCTGTTATCAAAGACCTTATGGTTGACCGGCAGGCATTTGAAAAGATCATTATGGCCGGAGGGTATATTTCTGTGAACACAGGTAATGCCATTGATGCCAACAGCATCCCAATACCCAAACAGGCAGCAGAGACAGCAATGGATGCAGCTGCATGTATCGGATGCGGTGCCTGCGTTGCTGCCTGCAAAAATGCATCAGCAATGCTTTTTGTGTCAGCAAAAGTTTCGCAATTTGCTGTTTTACCTCAGGGTAAAATTGAAGCAAAAAGGCGCGTAAAAAATATGGTTTCCAGGATGGATGAGTTGGGATTTGGTAATTGCACAAATACCTATGCGTGTGAAGCAGAATGTCCTAAAAATATATCAGTTAGCCATATTGCAAGGATGAACAGGGAATTCTTTATTTCAAAGGTTACCTCACCCAAAAAGGAAGTCTGATCATCAATGTTTTTTAAAGACATCCCGGGTCACAGGCAAATCAAGAAAAGGCTTACCGGAACTGTTGCGGAAGGCAGGGTGAGCCATGCCCAGCTTTTCCTTGGTCCGGAAGGCAATGCAAAATTTGCACTTGCCCTGGCATATGCCAGGTATATTAACTGTCGTGATCGAACAACTGAGGATGCATGTGGGAAATGCTCATCCTGTATTAAGTTCGACAACCTGGCACATCCTGATCTTCATTTTATCTATCCTGTTGCTTCTACCAAAGAATACAAAGATCCCAAAAGTGTTGATTTTATTGCAGAATGGCGACAATATATCAGGGATTCACACTATTATCCGACATTGAATCAATGGTATGCCACCATTGGGATCGAGAAAAAGCAGGGAACAATCAATGCAAAGGATTGCAGCGAGATCAACAAAAAACTGAGTTATAAAAGCTATGAGTCAGAGTATAAAATCATGATCATCTGGATGGCTGAGCGGTTATATTATGCTGCTGCCCCGAAGATCCTGAAAATACTTGAAGAACCTCCAGACAAGACTTTGTTCATTCTAATCTCTGAAAACAAAGACCAGATCGTTAATACGATCTTGTCAAGAACACAGATCGTGTCTATTCCAAAAATTGAAAACGATGACTTGTCCAGGCTTCTGAGAGTTCATACAACTTATGGTGAGAATGAAATTAGTAATGCCCTGAATATTGCTGAGGGAAGTTATAATTCTGCCCTGGCCTATCTCGGCCTTTCAGAAAGTGAAAAACAGAATTTTGATGTTTTCCGGAAATGGATGAGGAATTGTTATAAAAATGATCTTATAGAGATTGATGGCTTTGTAGCAGAGAATGCAAGGAGAACCCGCGAAGAACTGAAATCATTTTTTAAATATGGTTTGAAGGTTGTCAGGAGCAGCATGTTCATAAACTTTTATCTGGAAAGGAATCTTGCTCTTCCGGAAGATGAATATGCTTTTGTAAAAAACATATCTCCTTACATAAATCCAACCAACATTCATGTTTTTTCGGGATTATTTGAGGAAGCACACAATCATGTGGAAAGAAATGCAAATGCTTCAGTTTTGCTGATGGACCTTTCTTTAAAAATCATGGAATTATTCCACCAAAGCAAGGCATAATTCATTGTCCCGGATTTTTGTAAATTTACAGCCTATTTTCGATGATATGGACGATAAGAACAATAAGATACATAACAGCGATTTTCTTGACAGGGGATTGATAGACGAGCCATTTACCAACGACAGAGATGGTTCATTATTCAAGCATGGATGCTGCAAGCTGGATAGCCAGGAGTGGTTGAATCATATACCTTTGCCGGCAGAGTCTGACAAATTTGATATCGTTGAGGTCCGGTTTAAGAATAGCCACAAGGATTTTTTTAAGGCAACCCAGGGTTATGAATTGCTTGTTGGAGATATTGTAGCAGTTGAAGCCAGTCCGGGGCATGATATTGGGATTGTTACACTCACTGGAGAAACGGCCAGGTTACAGTTGAAAAAGAAGTCTTCTTATATGAGGACCGATAACATAAAGCAGGTATATCGCAGGGCTAGAGTTTCTGATATTGAGAAGTGGGTTGTGGCTGTAGAACGGGAGATGGATTCAATACATAAGACAAAAACCATAATCAATGACCTTAGCCTGGAAATGAAATTGAACGATATTGAATACCAGGGAGATAATACTAAAGCTATTTTTTATTATACTGCTGAGGAAAGGGTGGATTTCAGACAGTTGATCAAAGTCCTTGCTGAAGAATTTAAGGTCAGGATTGAAATGAAACAAATTGGTGTCAGGCAGGAAGCTGCCCGCCTTGGTGGAATAGGTTCTTGTGGCAGGGAGCTTTGTTGTGCGACTTGGATAACCAAATTCAGATCTGTCACAACCAATACAGCAAGATTGCAGCAGTTATCTTTGAATCCGCAAAAGCTTGCCGGCCAATGTGGTAAGTTAAAATGCTGTCTTAATTTCGAAAATGATTGCTACCTTGATGCATTAAACCAGTTTCCTGATTGCAACAAAGTGCTCATTACGAAAAATGGCGAAGCTGTTCATCAAAAAAGCGATGTTTTCAAAAAGGTCATGTGGTATTCTTATGTCAATGACAGATCAAAGATCCTGGCCATCAATATTGATAAAGTCCGTCAAATTATATCAATGAATGAGACAGGTAAATATCCTGAAAAACTTGAGGACTTTGCTATAGTGACGGAAAAAAAGGTTGAATACGGCAATGGTCAGGAACAAAATGACCTTCATCGTTTTGATTAATATCCTGCTTTGTGGACAATAAAATTTCCTTTATTACCTTATTTAAGAAAGTCTTATTTTTGACCAGCATGTCAAGACCAGCAATATCTGTTATTACAGTTTTATTTTTAATTATCATTGTATCCTGTGACAGAAACAGGTTGTACGATGAATCACTGGCTGTCAGCGATCAGGCATGGCATATGGATTCAGCATTGGTTTACAGTGTCGAAGTGGAAGATACATTGTTGCCTCACAAGTTTTACATTAATATCAGACACAATCAAGAGTACCGGTACAGTAATATTTTCTTATTTATTGATACACGGTTTCCCAATGGTAACACAACCAGGGACACAATTGAATGTTTGCTTGCCGACAAACAGGGTAATTGGTTTGGAAAAGGGCCTGGTAAGATCAAGGATAACAGCATTCTTATCCATGAAGGGATACGTTTTCCCAGGAAGGGTGAATATAAATTCAGGATCATTCACGGGATGCGTGAGACGAAACTGGAAGGTATAGAAGATATAGGAATACGGTTTGAAAAGATGAACTAAACATTTTTATAATTATGCCTGAGAAGGAAAAGGAAAAAGGAAAAAAAAGAAAGTCATTTTTACTCATCAGGTTCTGGTTGATTTATACCTTTTCACTAATCTGTGTATTTCTTTTATTCTTTTCGATCGCCAAAGGATGGTTTGGCTACATGCCTTCGTTTGAAGAACTCGAGAACCCGGAGAGCAACCTTGCCTCTGAAATTTATTCATATGACGGAGAACTGCTGGGGACTTACTATATAGAAAACAGGTCGAATATTGACTACAAGGATTTGCCAGATCATTTAGTAAATGCTTTGCTTGCCATTGAAGACATTCGTTTTTACAACCATGCCGGGGTTGATTTCAAGGCCTTGTTAAGGGTAGCATATGGTATTACAACAGGCAATTATAAGGGTGGTGGAAGTACCATTACGCAGCAGCTTGCTAAAAACCTGTTTCCCAGAAAATTAGACTTGTCCAAGTCTGAGCTCATTCTTCGTAAATTGAAGGAATGGGTCACTGCAACAAAGCTGGAAAAAAACTATTCCAAAGAAGAGATCATAGCTATGTATTTTAATACGATGGATTATGGCCATCAATCATTTGGAATAAAATCAGCAGCAAAAACATTTTTTAATAAATCCGTTGATTCCCTGACAGTTGAAGAGGCTGCTGTCCTGGTTGGAGTTGTCAATGGACCAACTTATTACAGCCCTGTCAGGAACCCTGACCACTCAATTAAAAGACGAAATCTCGTATTGGCGCAGATGGGGAAATATGAATTTTTATCGGAGGAAGAGTTTGACAGCATTTCTGCCATTCCACTGGATATGTCGAATTTCAGAGTTCAGGATCATACAGCAGGAATGGCCCGTTATTTGCGTGAGCACCTGAGGATGGAATTAAAAAGGTGGTGCAGCGAGCATTATAAGGCTGATGGAAATCCTTATAACCTATACAAGGATGGGCTTAGAATATATACTACCATTGACTCAAGGATCCAAAAATATGCTGAAGAAGCGGTTAAGGAACATTTGAGCACAGATCTTCAGCCTGCTTTTTATGAGCATTGGAAAGGCTATACTCACGCTCCTTTTGTGTTTGAGCCTGATGTAATTGAAAATGAGGTTGAAAAACTCATGGACCAGGCCATGAGAAGGTCTGAGAGATACAGAAAAATGAGGCAGAACGGCGTTCCGGAGGATTCAATCCAAATGGTTTTTGAAACGCCGATCCCAATGAAGGTATTTAGCTGGGAAGGGGACACAGACACTGTTCTTTCCCCATTGGATTCGATAAGGTATTATAAGTTTTTTCTCAATGCCGGCTTAATGGCCATGGATCCACACAGGGGTTACGTTAAAGCATATGTTGGTGGTATAGAATACAGGTTTTTTAAATATGACCATGTGGTACAGGCCAGGCGTCAGGTTGGCTCAACCTTCAAGCCTTTCCTGTATACCCTGGCTATGCAGGAG
>JAGYLD010000038.1 GCA_018401355.1 Bacteroidales bacterium | reverse complement strand
AAAGAATCTCTCCCTCTCAACCCTTATCCCCTTTTTCTACTCTTTCAAAAAAAAATCACTATTCGTTAATCATCAATCACTCATCCAAAGGGATTGACGATCAAGGACCAACCCTTCCTTACGTCAGGACAGGCTCATTGTTGATTGTTGAAGTGCCGAAACCTGTTCACACTAATAACCTTTTATCTTAAGTCTCTCAACCCACTCCACCGGCTCCACAAACTTAAATACCTTCAATTTCTCAAATAAAGCCTTTGGTTCTTTTTCTAAGATCAGATTCATCCTGTGTTCTTTCCTGAGAAATTTTTCTTCCAGGGCATGGTCGAGAAAATCCACAAGGTGATCAAAGAAACCATTGAGGTTCAGGATGGCAATGGGTTTGTTCATGATCTTTAACTGGTTCCAGCTCAAGGCTTCGAAAAACTCATCCATGGTTCCCACTCCTCCCGGAAGGATTACGAAAGCATCGGAAATGCCGGCCATCACCTGTTTTCTTTCTGCCATGCTTTCAACCAGGTGCATCCTGGTGATGCCTTCATGTGCAATTTCTTTGTCTGCCAGGAAATGCGGCATCACGCCATAAACTTCCCTTCCGCCGGCCAGCATCTCATCGGCCACTACTTTCATCAAACCAATGTTGGCACCGCCGTATACAAGGTTAAAACCTTCATCCGCCATAACCTTTCCAAACTCTCTGGAGCCGGCTTCATAAGAGCGATCGAAGCCCCGCGATGACCCGCAAAATACACAGATGTTCTTCATCAGCGATCTGTTGAAAAAATAATACCTTTGTTTTAGCCAAAGGTACATAAATTCGAAGCATCATGAATGAGTTATATCCATTGAAGTTTTTACCAATTTTCAAGGACAAGATCTGGGGCGGTCAGAAAATAAAGACCAAACTTGGATTGGATTTTTCCCCTTTGCCGAACTGCGGGGAAGTTTGGGTCCTTTCCGGAGTGAAGGGCAACGAGTCGGTTGTCTTTAACGGCTTCCTGGAAGGCAATACCCTGAATGAGCTGATTGAGGTGTTTATGTACGACCTTGTAGGTGAAGAGAACTTCGAAAAGTTTGGCGAAGAATTCCCCATCCTGGTAAAATTCATCGATGCCAATGACTGGCTCTCGATACAGGTACATCCTGATGATATTCTGGCAAATAAAAGAAAGATCGGGCGCGGAAAAACCGAGATGTGGTACATCCTGGAAGCCGATGAAAGTGCACAACTGATCTCGGGATTCAACAAAACTATTAACCCACAAACATACCTGAAACATCTTAAGGATGGCACATTGAAAGACATCATGAACTTTGCTCCCGTGCATAAAGGCGATGTTTTCTTCATGCCGGCAGGAAGGGTACATGCCCTTGGCCCGGGCATCATGCTGGCTGAGATCCAGGAAACCTCAGATACAACTTATCGTATTTATGACTGGGACCGTTCGGATGACCAGGGTAAATCCAGGGAACTGCACACTGAAGAAGCCCTGGAAGCCATCGACTTTAATTACCATGATGATTACAAAACCCTTTACAACAAGCAGGAAGACCAGACAGTGAACCTGGTAAGCTGTCCTCATTTCACCACCAACCTCGTCCACCTGAAAAAGCACACCCTTAAAAAAGACCTCTCTGCACTCGATTCATTTGTGGCATACATTTGCGCCAGCGGAATGGCAGAGATGCATTACCAGGGAGGCAAAGAGACACTGAAACAGGGAGAAGTTATTCTGGTGCCGGCAATGTATGAAGAAATTTCGTTGGTTCCGTTAATCGAGAGCGAAATCCTCGAAACCTTCTTGCTATGATCTAAGATCCATTAGGAAATTTATTTTTATTTTTGGCGTTTCAATACTCAGAAACATTTACATCTTTCAATATAAAACATTCTCTACGATGAAAAAACTAATTTTACTTTCCGTGATCATGCTTTTTACCCATAGCATATTCTCCCAGGAAAAAGAATCAAAAGCAAGAAAACTTCCATCAGTAGACATTAAGACCACCGGCGGGAAAACCTTTAACACAGAGGACATTTCCAACGATAGCAACCCTGTCATCGTCAGTTTCTGGGCATTGTGGTGTAAGCCCTGCATAAAAGAATTAAATGCCATTTCAGATGTTTACGAAGACTGGCAGGATGAAACAGGTGTAAAAATATACGCCGTCAGCATCGATGATGCCCGTTCATCGGCCAAAGTATTACCTTTTGCCAATGGCAATAGCTGGGATTATGAGATTCTGCTCGATGCCAACGGCGACTTCAAAAGGGCCATGGGTGTAAATATGATTCCGCATGTTTTCCTTCTTGATGGTGAAGGAAACATTGTTTATCAGCATACATCATACTCCGAAGGATCAGAGATCCAACTGTATGAGCTGGTTAAAAAATTGGCCAGTGGAGAAACTATTGAAAACCACTAAGTTTGCAGTTTAATTCCAAAAACCAAGAAACATGAATTTCAAGATTTTTGCAGGACTGATCACCGGTATCATCCTGTCTATGGTGGCAACAGGGCAATCATTCCTGGAAAACGGACAGGTTCATGGAAACTTCCAGTATGATGGTTTTTATTACGGAGAAGATTCCAAGCTTGGCATCACCGACAGCAAACTTGATGGCAAATATTTCAGGATGAATGCTTTTGGTAATATCATTTATACCAACGGGAACTTTGAGGCCGGCATGCGCTTTGAAACCTACCTCCCGCCACTTGCTGGTTTTGACCCTGCCTACGACGGCAGCGGCATACCTTATTATTATGTAAATTACAAATGGGACAAACTTGAACTAACTGCCGGTAATTTCTATGAGCAATTTGGCAACGGGCTGGTTTTAAGAGCCTACGAAGAATGGCAACTCGGATATGATAATTCTATCAGGGGTTTTCGGGCCAGATTTCAACCTTTTGAGGGTATTTATCTGACGGGGTTAATAGGTACTCAGCGTTACTACTGGGAACCCTACAAAGATGCCAACCGTGGTGTTGTAAGAGGATTTGATGCTGAATTTTATCTGAACGGTCTTATTCCTGGCATGGCAGATAGTAAAACACAAATTACACTGGGCGGCAGCTTTGTCAGTAAATATGAGAAAGCCTCCAAAAAGACCATAACAAGGGATTCGGTTGTAGATACGGTTTCAACCCGATATGTCTTCAGTTATAAAATCCCAGAAAACGTCGCAGCATATTCAGGAAGACTAAACCTTGCCCATGGGGGCTTTAACCTTACAGCGGAATATGCTTACAAGATCAACGATCCCTCCGAATTCAACCAGTACATTTACAGGGAAGGTCAGGCCTTGTTCCTTAGCTTGTCATATTCGACAAAAGGGCTCGGCATCTCCCTTTCCGGAAAGCGTACCGACAATATGAGCTATAAATCAAGGAGGAACGAAACAGGAAATGTGCTTGATATCAACTATCTCCCACCGCTTACGAAACAGCATACATACAGTCTGGCAACAATTTATCCCTATGCCACCCAACCTCTTGGAGAAATGGGAATACAGGGACAAATTGTTTATACGATTCCCAGGAAGTCAACACTTGGCGGGAAATATGGCACAAAACTGGAACTAAATTATTCGCAGGTCAGCTCAATAAAAAAGGAAAGGGTTGCTGAAAATATTCCCATAGACTCCACCGGCACACTGGGCTATAAATCCGATTTTTTTGCATTAGGCGACAAGCTTTATTATGAGGATGTTAACCTTGTATTAAGCAAGAAATTCAGCAGGAAGTGGAAAGCCATTTTTTCCTATGTCCATCAGTCATATAACATTGCAGTAATTGAAGGACACACTGGTGAACCCATGGTACACACCAACATTGGGATCATGGATGTGACCTATAAGATTACACCGACCAAATCCCTGCGCCTGGAAGCACAGGGTCTTTTCACTGACCAGGACAGGGGAAGCTGGGCCATGGGCCTGCTGGAATTCAATATTGCGCCCAAATGGTTTTTCACAGTGATGGATGAGTACAATTACGGCAATCCTGATAAAGAACTGCAATTGCATTATTACAATGCCAGCATAGCCTATGTTCAGGGTCCGACCAGGATTGCAGTTGGTTATGGCAGACAAAGGGAAGGACTGATATGCGTTGGGGGTGTTTGCCGCCAGGTTCCTGCTGCTAATGGCCTAAGCATCAGTATTTCCAGTCAGTTCTAAAAAATCTTTCGACCATGAAAAAGACAACAACATACATTGTTTTAGCCTTAATGATCGTTTTCTCATTTATTGCCTGTAACAAAGAAAAAGAACCCTTCCTGGTGGAAGAAGGAACACCGGGACCGGATCCGGATACAACAAAAAAAGTCCGCAAAATACTTTTTGAAAAATTCACGGGCCATACCTGTGTAAATTGTCCGGGTGGTGCTGCACAGGCACAGGATTTGAAAAACCAGTACGGTGAACAGCTTATTTTGCTGTCGGTTCATGCCGGAAGCTTTGCCGATCCGGCTTCCGCCCCTTATACAGCCGATTACAGAACACAGGCCGGCAATGATCTCAATGCCTTTTACAATGTTCAATTTTATCCGAGTGCTATCATCAACCGGACGAAATATAACGGCATGTTCCCACTTTTCAGCGGATTCTGGCAGGATGCCATCGAAGCCCTGGTCAATCTGCCACCGGAAGCCCACATTAAAATAGACCTTGATTTTGACTCAGGTACAAGAAAACTCACAGGAAATGTTGAAGTGGAATTCCTGAGCGACTTTTCATGTGATTACAATATTTGTTTTTATCTGCTGGAAAGTGGCATTATCTCGGCACAGAAAAACGATGATGCAAACATCGGGCCTACCCCCGACATCCTGGATTACGAGCACAAGCACATGCTCCGCGATGCAGCCTTTGGAGCCTGGGGCACCGAGTTGACAACAGGCGGTGTTTCAGCAGGCCAGACCACAACCGCTGACTTCACGCTCAACCTTGACCTTGGCTGGAATGAGAACAACTGTGATGTGGTGGTGTTCGTCTACAATGCTACAACAAGGGAAATTATTCAGGCGGAGGAAAAAAGCGTCTTGTAATATCAAAGATCAAAAAAAGGGAGACTCCTGTTTCGAAGAGTCTCCCCTCTTTCATATTAGTTAAACATCAATGCACGACTACCAACTTTTTGGTAAAAATACCTTTGTCGGTAAATATTTTGAAAATATAAACCCCTTGCGGGATGTTTGCCGTGTTAAACCGGACATTGTGCGTACCCGGCTGTAAATGCTTACCGGCCAAAGATACAATTTTCTGGCCATTCAATGCATATATTCCTGAATTCACTTGCGAATTTTCGAAAATTTCAAATTGAACAGTCACTTCATCGTTTGCAGGATTAGGATATAACACCATTCCTGTAAGATTGCTTTGTGACAATTCATTGGTTCCTGTCCAGATGCCTTCAATCCCAAAATAGCTAAGAATGATAGCCATCAGTTCATCTTTTGTGGATGTTTCATCGTCAAGTCCGCCGAACTCAAAAGATGCTCCGATGGTCTTGTAATCATTTGTTTCGTTTGCGATCATACATTCGTATGAAGGGGTGGAATTCATGAACATGGTCTGTGCCTGTCCCTGAGGAGCAATATGGTCCATATAATTATTGTCACCACTGTAAACATAATCCATATCCGAAACCATGGTCCCATCCTGGCCAAATGCATGCACCATATCCTGGCCGCCATCAGCTACACCATCAATATCAAACATTGGATGCACAGCCGTTTGTTGGTCAAAAGCCCATGTGTCTCCGCCTTCCAAATAAATGTTACCCCCATCTTCAAGATAATCGGCAAGTTTTTGTCCTTCTGTACTGTTTAAAACATGGTTTTCAGGGTAAACTCCCAAACAAACAAAGACAGAAGAATACAGTTCCAGGTCATCCGGTACAGATGTTGTCATATCCACTCCCACACCAAGGTTTTCACAACATTCCAGCATGGCATCAGCAGAGTTATTATTGCCGTCAAGGTCAATGATAAGAACAGGGATCTGTCCTATTACCAGGAAGAAAGAATCATTCCCATGAACACCAAGGTTGGCATTCATGACAAACTCAAATCCTGCGGAATGACCGGCCGGAGTATCTCCATCTACCTCAACGATAAAAGTCTGACCAGCAGAATTACCGGCATTAACCTGTCCATAATTCATCGTTCCGGATTGTATTGTAACATATGAGCTAAGTGTAGTAAGTGTTCCTGTCACCTCGACAGCATCGGCTGAGCCGGCATTTTCTATGCTGACAGAAATCTCTGCGTTCTCTCCCGGATCAAGCTTTCCGTTTCCATTTCCTGAAGGATCATTGACAACAATAGACGCCATCAAAAGTTCCGGGGCATGAGCGGTCTCGGAGAAGCCGCTTGTCCAGATTTCATCACCTTCGGCACTTAAATCAAAAAGTAAATTGTGCATATCAGGAACTGTTCCATCAACAACAACCTCAAAAGCATCTTCAATAAAAACAGTATCTCCTGCCGGAATATTTCCATAGTCTTCCTGGGAATCGTTGAATGTTAAATACATATCTTCAGAATCAAGGATGGCGGAAACAGTGGTTGCTTCATCCGAACCAATGTTGGTCAATGCAACGGATAATTTTACGGTTTCACCATAGTCCATCATCCCGTTACCGTTGCCCTGTGCATCGTTAACTTCGTGGTCAGCATAAACAACATAGGCACCGGCAGCCGGTATTACATCAATATATTCATAAATCGTTTCCAGGTTAAAACCGGTCACTACCAACAATGCGGTTCCAGGCATAAACAACTGCGATATGGTAACATTACCTGATGTATCTGTAATACCCATAAGATACTCACCATCCTGACTAATTGTAACCATAGCTCCTTCAACAGGTCCTGCCCCGGATGTAACGGTTGTCTGAAATGGAACACCCGACATTATCATATTATTGGATAAAGAAATGTCTTCAGGTTCTGCAGTCCTGACCTGCATACTGGGATCGCCAAAAATGGTCCATGTCTTTGCAGTTTCCCAGTCATCTCCACCACCCGATTCCGTTGTCATCAATGTCAAACCATTAAAAACAATGGAACCAATGGTAGTGCGTCGTTCAGTCGTATTGATGCCGCTTTGTCCGGAATGGGCTGAATAATCATATCCACCGATCAGGATGTCCATGAAATAATCCTGTCCGCGCATGGGCGGATCCCAAGGCTGGCTGATGGTAGCACCCAGGAACATAACTGCTCCGGCATTCTCCTTTTTCAACCATGCCTCAGCAAAGCAATCGCCGCTGGTCTGATGGAAATCTCCATTGTTGCAGGCCACCGAAACGATGAACGGCAGCTTGCTGCCATTGGCGAGGTTGTTTACATTGCTGATGCTAAAACCTGATGAACCCCATCCTGAAGGAGAACCGTGGCCGGTATAATTGATGACGCTGGTACCGCCGTTAACGGCATTGTTAACCATAGCCACATTGGCGGTTGGGTCATATATATCGTTAAACACATCGTAGGTAAATGGATCCAGCTTATCATCAAAGATCACATCGTTGTGTTCGTAATCCATTTCACCGTCATCACCGGGTCCCTGGCTGGATGCAATGCCTGTCGCCGTTGAATACCAGATTTCACCCATTTCAGGGTTTTTTTCGTAAGCAATGATCTTGTCAATTTGCGCTGTCACATGGTTCGCATCACTGGAAGAGAGCCTTCCAACGCAAATATCAGCGTAATCGTCGGTCCCAACTACACAACCCAGCTGTGGATCCATGGGTGATCCATAACCGAGGGTGTTTGATTTGATGTCGGGCCAGTCGCCAACCAACTGAACATATAATAAGTCATTGTTCTCATCGTATTTTTGCTGGACAAGGCTTTCTACATTGGTGCCGGTGGCAACCACTTCCTTGGTCACATTATATCCTTTTTCCCTTTTCCATTCAATGTACGGTTCTATGGCAACTTCATCCCTTACTGTGCAAATCACCAGGATATCCCCTACTTCACCAATGGTCAGGTCATCTCGATTGGGATTATGATAGTTGATGAATACCGAACGGTATAAAGCATCCATTTCAGGGAAGATCTTCGTCTCATCCCTGAGCAATGGATTTACCGGCTCAGATTCGTCTTCGACCATTATAATTTTTATATTGGTATAGACCCTTAAAACCTGTTTTGCAGCATTGTACCTAAAAGGATGGACGAAAACCGAAGCACCACGGACATCCCTGATGATGTAGGGGCTTGTTTGTTTAACCAAATTCACAGGATACCAATGGTTGGTCAATGATTTGTCACTTATTTCATAAGGGATGGTGGAAGGATCCTGGTCTCTGTATATTACTCCCCTCGAAGGAAGCAATGGATGATCCAACTGAATATCAATAAAACTTTCACCGACAACACTCAGCTTCATATTCTTTGTTGCCGGCAACTGAATAGCCGCACTGATAAAAGGCAGTGATGCAAAACCTTTTTCCTTTGTGTGAAGGCTTCCGTCAAACAATATGGTTGAATAAAAAATATTATCATAAGTCTCCTGAGAAATATCATAATCCTCAAGATTAAATTCCAGGATATACGCGTCGTTAGATGGCTGGAAAAACTTTACTTTATAACCATCTTTTGCGAAGGTGCTCCATGCTGTGAGCAGGATTATTAAGCTAAATATCAGGTTTTTCATGTGATTACTTTTTCAATGCAGTTGTTAGTTAATACTTTGATTTCCAATGAATAAATCTTTGTGTGCCTTAGTGAAAAAAGATATTTCACGAAGAACCGCGAAGGATTCACGAAGCAGCACGAAGATCAAAATACATTAATCTAATATCACAATTTTCTTTGTAAGTATTTGGTTATCCATTTTAAGGTTCAGATAATAAATACCTGCCGACAGGGCTGAAACATCCAGTGTTTTGCTGTTGGTTCCTGCCTGCAAAGTCATTTCCGGATTACTTGCAACTTCCTGTCCAAAGGCATTTAGTAAATTCACAGCAATCTTCTGTGACTCTTCCGAAGAAATACTAAGGAAAAGTCTATCATTAGCAGGATTTGGATACGCAAAAAGTTTTATGCTTTTCCCTTCTATTTCTTTATCACCTGTCCATAAACCATCAATGTCGAAGAAGTCTAAATAATACATCATAAGTTCTTCTTTGGTATAATCTCCATCATCCAGGCCTCCGAATTCGAAGGACGAACCGATTGTTTTGTATGATGTACCGTCATAAGCAACAGCAGTATTATACACCGGGGAAAGATTATCAAAGATGCAAAAAGCCGTTTCAAGAGGTTGAATATGGTCGATCCAGTTGTTATCACCTGAATATGTATACAGCATCCCTTCCGTGAATGTACCATCCTGGCCTTCCAGAGTTCCCAGGTCATCGGTACCGTCAGCGGTGCCTTCGATATAGAACATGGGATGTACCGGTGTTTCATCGTCGTAATACCAGGTATCTCCACCCTCCATGTAAAGCCTGCCACCGTTATCGAGGTAATCAGCCAGCGCCTGTCCTTCCTGCTGGGTCAAACCATGGTTTTCACTGTACACTCCCAGGCAAACGAAGATGGAAGCGTACAGATCAAGGTCGTCAGGCATTTGAGTATAAAGCTCCGCACCCACGCCCAACTCATCAAAGCAGGACATCATGGCCGGTGCGGAATTATGGTTGCCATCGAAGTCTATAACCAGGACAGGGATCTGCCCTATCACAAGGAAGAATTCCATACTGCAGGCATAATGTCCGGCATTGGCACCAAAAGTAAACTCGACAGAAGTCCCGGAAGGTGTATCATCAGCCACCGTCACAGGAAAGCCTGCCTGGCCGCTTCCGCCTTCCACGATAGTATCGATCGTTACATTTTCTGTGTTGATGTTTATCCAGGAAGAGGTTGTGCCAAGATTAGCAATAACCTGATAAGCAGCACTATGCCCATCATTTGCAATATTCAGAAGAATCATTGCTTCTTCACCCGGGTCAAGCCTTCCGTTGCCGTTCCCGTTTTGTACGTCATCGATGGATACGGTCCCGGCCACAAGTTCCGGTGCATTTACCAGGATGGTAAAGGAAGAATTCCATGTCTGCTTTGTACCGGTGCTATCCTGTATACTTAAATCAAACTCCGCCACATGTTGGTCAGGAATGGTATCGGAAACTTCAAAAGTGTATGCTTCCGTTTTCATCACGGTAGATTGCGACGGGATAATTCCGTATTCTTCATAATCATCGCTAATGGTCAAACAGGGATCCGGAGATGTGAGGACAGCGGAAACGTCCTCTGCATCTTCCATACCCAAATTTTCCAGTTGAACATCCAATTGGATGGTTTCGCCGTAATCAACGAGGCCATCGCCATTGCCGCCTGTATAGTCTTTAATGACATATTCATCCAGGACCATAAAAGCCCCGGATGGATTGTCAACGATGACGGTCCCAATGAAGGGCTGTCCGTTTTGTTTTGTTACAACAACATCTGCCGTGCCGGGAGTCGGGATGGGATCCAGTGGCACCACGGCTATTCCTGTCGCGTCTGCCATTGCTGCACCATAGAGGATGTTATCCATAGAGATGCCAACATATGCATAAGGTTCTGTTGTAACCGTAAAGGAAACAGCACCCAGCGGCATCAGGGGATCATAGGATACCGCAATCTCCGGGGGTTCAGAATAATAGATCATGAGTGAGGGGTCACCCATGAGGCAATATATCTCCCAATAATATTCTGCTGAAGAAGGAGATCCTTCTGTCACAGCAAGGTTTCCTGCAAAGATCATCTGATCCTGGGTAGTGTACCAGTCTTCAAATATCTCCTGATGGTCATGGAAAGTCCGGTCATAAGCGCCCAGCGTTGTTTCTTCATATGATGGAGGGTCTTCTGTTATTGGTCCAACCCCAACTCCCCAATAATAATCAGGATCCCAATAGGTGCTGTTTGAGCCACCAATATATCCTACCGCTCCTTTATCCTCGGCCCTGACAATGGCTTCAGCAAAACACTCACTGGCATCATATGCGCTTGACAGACAGCAATTTCCAACAAGCAAGCAGTATTCATCCTGGTTTTGCAATCCTGGAATATTGCTGATGGTGAAAGAAGGGTCACCCCAACCATTTTGGTTACAATGGGCAGTATAGTTTCCATATGAAACGCCATCACTAATATTCTGGATGATGTCTGCAGAATGGCTTCCTGACTCAGGATATAAATAGGTATGGGAGGTTATGCCATGAGCAGCATTAAAATAATTCTCCGTACCATAGTTGATTTGTCCATTGCCCCAATCATTGCCATGGGAGCCATCCATGCCTGCCACCATCACAACTTCATTGAGGTATGATGGATCCGGCATGGTATATTGTTCGTATTGAAGAGTTTTGTCTATCTGTGGCTGCAATTGCGCAGTGCTTTGCGCCGACATCCTGCCATAATAGATCTCAGGAAAAACATCTCCGGTATATTCACAATAGTAAAGGTCGGTAACATGTGAGCCCGAGTTTCCGTTCCAGGCAGGGATTTGCTGGATATCACCAACAAATAAAACAAATGAAGGAGCCGGATCATCCGGTGTACCAGCATCATAAAGCCCCTGAAGATAAGATTTTATGGAAGATGTAGTATTCCCAACTGAAGGTTCGTCTGTATATGCTTCAACAACAGTAAAACCTTTCCTGGTTTTCCATTCAATCAGCGGCTGAAGCTGTGCTTCAAACATCCTGTCGGAAACAATAACATATTTCACCGGGTATTTTGTGATGGTATCCCGGTTGTTTGATTGTATGCTTTTATAATTCAATATTTGCCGTCCAAGCGAACGGTAGTAAGGGATGTTATTTTTTTCTTTTTCGATCATGGTTAGTGCCACGTCTGCATCCTCAAACCTGATATTCACCTCAATATCTTCAAATATTTCCAGGATTCCCCGGACCGGATTATATTTAACCGGGGCTATGTTAACCCTTGCAAGCCTGACACCTCTTAGATAACCAAGCATGTCAACCGTCACAAGCTCCTGTCCGTATAATTTATCTGTATTATAAGCAACATCGTTAATAACAAACTCAGGTACTGTGCCATCCTTTGGAGCTGGTGGTTGAACCGGCATCAAATAATGCTCAATACCTTCATCTTCGAGGAATATTGTCGTTTTATGGCTGTATGTTACTTCTACCAAAGGATTGGCGTTGGCAGGAACTTCAATCAACTTCCTGTTAACAGGAAGTTTTGGGTATCCTATAAGTTCATTGCTGGAAAAGCCTGGTATTATAAGCTCGGAAAATATCCCTTCTTCAGTTCGAACCTTAACGGCCCGAAGGCTAGATAGCTCTTGATACAAAACCAAGTTACTGTAGTTATTGGTTGTTACCTGGAGTTTGGTATCGGTGTTTGGCTTAAGAATTATTTCCTGTGCTTCAGTAATCGAAACAAGAAACAGAAAAGCCATGAGTAAAGGCCAGAAGGCCCTGATTGATCGTTGGTTCATAATACAGGAAAGTAAGTGTTTAACATTAAGTGGTTAATTGAAAAGGCAAAGATACAACTTTGCTATGGATTACGTATGAAGACATTTATATTGGTGGGATGGTTGCCTGATTATGTTACATACCCAGTCCCTGTCCCCCCTCCCTGCTTATCAGATCAGGGGTGGGTATGAATCACTGCAACCTGATATCAATAATCTTCTTTGAAATCCTTCGTACAGGAATTAATGCAGCCAGAAATCCAATGACATTAACAGTAATAAAAACAAACATAAAATCTGTCCATTGCATTTCAACCGGATAGTTTTGCACAATAAAAGATCCATCGTTACTTCCAAGTCGAAGCAATCCAAACTCTTGTTGTGCCAGACAAAGCAGAAAACCAAGCGACAATCCGGCAACAGCCCCAATAAACGCGATCATCATGCCTTCCAGGATAAAGATCTTTCTGATCATCTTGTTTGGTGCACCCATACTATTTAGCACGGCAACATCCTTTTTCTTATCAATAATCAGCATGGTTAATGATCCAACCATATTGAAAGAAGCCACGATTAGAATAAATGTGAGAATAAGAAATATGGCCCACTTTTCAGACCGCATGATACGATAAAGCAATTCCTGTTGTTGAAAGCGGTTTTTGACTTCAAAATCCTTACCTGCAATGGCCTGGATTTTTTCCTGAATTCTGTCAATCTCTGTGTTATCTTTCAGATCGATTTCCAATGCAGTTACCTCATTCTCATATTCAAACAGATCTCTAGCAAAATCGAGGGGCACCAGTACATATTTTGTATCAAAATCCTGGTGAAGGCTGATGATTCCACCCGGGAAGATCTCTTTTCTGTTAAAAGCCCTGTCAAATGAAAGTCCGGCAACCCTGGCTGTTCTGCTGGGTACATATATTTCAAAAGGACGAATATACCTGCCAAGATACAAGCCCGTGTGGTATGCGGCCCCAGCCCCAACAACAGCAAAAGGATTTTCCTTGTCTCCAAGAATGAACCGTCCGTCGAGTATCAGGGTATCAAGGCCCTTGGCCTTACCATAGTCAGAATAAACACCTTTCATCGTAATTAGGTGCTGACGGTTATTGAATTTCATCAGTGCATTATCTTCCAGCACCTCTGTGAGATAAAATACCCCTTTGAGGTTCTTTATAGAATCCATTTGGACAGTCTCCGGCAAAAATGTCTTCCCACGAATGGCAGTGATTTTCAGGTCGGGATTATAAGATTTGTATAAAGAAACGATCAGCGACTCAAAGCCATTAAAAACAGAAAGGACTACCACCAGAGCCATTGTGCCAATGGTAATCCCGGTAACCGATATCCCGGAAATAATGTTTATGATATTAAAAGATTTCCTGGAAAACAGATATCGCCTTGCTATGAAAAAAGGAAACCGCACTGGAGACTACTCTTTTAAAAGGTTTTCAATATTTTCAATATAATCGAGGGAATCATCCTCATAAAATTCAAGGTCCGGAACTTTTCTGAGCTGATTCTTTACCTTGGTCCCGAGCTTAAAACGGATTTCTTTCTTTTGGTCATTGACCTGGTCAATAACCTCATTTTTATCTTTTGAAGCAAAGATGCTCAGAAATACTTTAGCAAGGGAAAAGTCACGCGTTACATGAACCTTTGTTACAGTTATCATGGCTCCCTTAGAAAAAGCAATACTTTCTCTTTGCAGGATTTCACCAATATCTTTTTGAATCAACCTGGATATTTTTTGTTGTCTTTTTGATTCCATAAAACAAAGATACCTTTAATTACCGGAAATCTGATCTTCAGGAACCTTAACCATGTCTTTCAGAAGATAAATATATGTGTACATAACGGTTCTGTTTCCCCTGTCTATATTTAATGTATCCAAAGGAACTATTTTCCGGTAATAATTTGAATATAAAGATACAGGATCATGATAATCGCGGCTTGTCGTCAGGTACCATGCATTGGAACCTGGCTTAAATCCACCATGAATATTGTTGATCCAGGCATATTTATGAATTTTCTCCAATGGACCCAACCCCATAACATATGTAGCATTAGGTCTTGCAATATAATAATCGATATTGGCAGCGGGAAACCAGCGATATGATACCATGGGCGAGTTTACATAAGGTTTAAGGGAATCAACGGAAAGAACATCAGCTTCAAACTCATGAGCCATTTGCTTCCATCCGTATAGATCCAGAGAAACATCTTTTTTCCCCAGTGTCATCTCTTCGCCTTGATCATAATAGAAAACACCTGTTCTAATTTGGATTATTCCAGCCAAAAGAACGATCAGCAGGAAAGACACGGATATAATTACCGGGTAAGGAATGGCTTTGAGATCCCGGAACTTCCAGTCAAGCCATGCGGCTGATAGCAGCAGCAATCCTGTATATCCGGGCGCAGACCAATGTGGGAGTGTCCTGCGAAACAATGAAAAGAACAAAAAGCTTATAATCAAAGGCAAACTGATCCACAAAATCAGGCGAACCCACTTTTTTTCCAGGAAGTCCTTTCGTCGTATCAAAGCAATAATTGCAGCTATGACTATAATCACGTTCAAAGGATTGTTATAAAAAAACTGGCCAAGCAATTCAGTCATAAAATAATCCAGTCTGACCCCTGATTCAAACATATTGACACGTTCTCCCTGGAAGGCAAAGCTAATCCAATTGTTGTTGATATTCCAAAAGACGACCGGCATAAAAAGTAATAGGGAGATGACCAATGAAACATATAGACATGGTTTTTTCAACCATTTCCTGGAATAAAATATTATGTATGCCAGCACACCAAACCATAGGAATATGGATGTATATTTCGACAGCATTCCCAGACCGGCAAAAAAACCTGCTCCGGTCATCCATATCCAGAAATATTCAGATGCCGGTTCCTGAAAGACTTTTATGAAAAAGAGCATCGAGAGAAGCCAGAACAACATTTGGGGTGTATCCGGCAAAATAAAGGTACCGGTAATCACAAAGAAATAAATGGAAGCCGTAAACAAGAATGCAGATATGAGGCCTGTTCTTTCATTACGGATGAAAGCACCGATCCTGAAAACAAGGTATGTGTTGATGGTACCAAAGGCCACTGCCCCCAGCCGGAGAAAAAACTCATCTCTGAAAAATAAGTCCAGTGTAAAAAGCTGAATCACCCAGCCCACCATAGGAGGATGATCGAAATGGCTCCAGTCGGGGTACATAGCATAGGTCCAGTAATAAACCTCATCATTTCCCAATTCAATAATCCCGGCAATTATTCCCCTTAAAACAAATGACAGAGCAAGGAGCCAGTAAAGAATATGCTTGTATTTTTTAGACATTTCTTCTGTTTTGCCTGAACCTTTTCCTGAAAAAATATACAATCAGGATGATAAAAATCAAGGTTGAAAACCCAACAATCCGTAGCATCCAGGTCCGGTAAACATCTACCTGTGCTGCTTCCATCTTCCAGGGATTCCGTCCCTCATATCTAAAAACAGGGTTGAGATAAAGGATCAGGCCCGAAGTGTAAATCGCTTCTGTCCGGACATAAGTGTCAGAGGGTTTGACAATATAGGAAGCCGATATTGAATCCTCCACCCTGGCCAATTCAATACCATCCTGCCCGATAAAACGAAAATAAGCCGGTTTTTTTGTAATGCTCACGCTAATGGTATCACCATCCAAATTAAAAGAAGACAAAACAGGGATTTGCTTTGCTTTTTCCCTTTTCACCTCAAAAGACTCACCTGTTGGCCGGTAAATATCAGCTCCATAAGACCTTCCCTTCCTCAACGCATCCACAACGCTGTCACCATGGAGAGATTGGGAATAAATGTAAGTACACCTGAATCCCACTTCATCGGGATTAAATATATCGTGTACATCATCATTACCCATGATGGTCACCGGCTTTCCGGCCGACAATGCAGAATCCCAATGTGCGATGGATACACGCATATAATTCAGCACTTCAATACCGTTGTAGCCGGTCAGGTATTTCATATCGGAGGGTTTATACCCGCCCCGGAGTTTGGGATGAGCAATGTATATCAGTTCTCCCTTGTCCTGCAGCAGATTCAGGATATGCTGTTTGTTGTGGATAGTCTGATAAAATGGATAATCTTTCCAGAGTACTTCCTTCGCTCCGATCAAAACCTGATGATTTTTAAATACTCCGTATCCATGCTCATAAACAGGAATATACGCATTTTTTTCCATTCCATATTTGTTGATCTTCTGATAATCTGAAATGGTTATTACATCATAAAAAAGACTTTGATAAATGCTGTCGATGATCTCATTGGTATTGTAACGGCCGCTGGTGACACCCAACCAGGCATATGACTGGGCCTGAAAGTTGGATTTTCTCCAGGAAGAACTATCAATTCCTTCATACGGATTGAACAGATGCCCCCCTTTAAAAGGTTGTGGATCAGGAAAACGGTAAACAGGACATGTGATATACTGAACAGCAACAATGAGGAGAAAAGCAAAAAAGCCCCATATTACAATCTTAAACAGCCATCCAAAAACTTTTTTTATTGTTCTCCGCATGCTGCAAAATTAGGCTAAAATGAATTAATAACTTAAGGTAAACATTTATTTTATACATTTGGAAGGTTAAAGGCAATTTTCATTTCTATGGGAGAAGACAAACTTTATAATCTATCCACCGTCAAAGAGTTTGTTGGTGAAGACCAGGAACAGATTACCAGTCTGGTAATAATTTTCCTGGAAGATGTTCCTGACATGCTGGAAAATTTGAACGACAGTTTGAAGGGATCCGATATGGAAAACATTAAGTTTTACGCACACAAACTTAAATCTTCTATAGATCTTTTCCAGATAAAAGATCTTTACGACCTTATCCGCGACCTGGAGGACAATGCAAAAACCCAAAACAATGAAGAGCTCATTTCTGAACAAGTCGAAACAGTTAATTATGTCCTTGAATCAGTAATGGCAGAATTAAAATCCGATTTCGGGGTATAGTATTACAAAGGTATATTGCCGTGTTTCTTTGGTGGATGTGACTTGCTTTTCGTTTGTGTCATCTCCAGTGCCTGGATCAGCTTAAACCGGGTTTGTTTCGGATAAATGATCTCATCAACATAACCCAGTTCGGCAGCTTTGTAAGGACTGGCAAAAGTGTTCTTATAATCATCCACGGCTTTCTTTTTATCCTCCGGTGATAGTTTATCACGGAATATAATATTAACAGCACCAGCCGGACCCATCACAGCAATCTCTGCAGTTGGATAGGCAAAATTCACATCCGCTCCGATGTGTTTGCTCGACATCACATCATAGGCACCACCGTATGCCTTTCTGGTGATGAGGGTAATCTTTGGCACTGTAGCTTCTGAGAAAGCATAAAGCAGCTTGGCACCGTGTTTAATGATCCCGCCAAATTCCTGGTTGGTACCAGGAAGAAAACCCGGCACATCGACGAAGGTTATCAGCGGAATATTGAAGGCATCGCAAAAGCGGACAAACCGGGCTCCCTTCAGAGATGAATTAATATCAAGAGCTCCGGCCAGGCTGGCTGGCTGGTTTGCTACGATGCCAACAGTTCTTCCATCCAGCCTTGCAAAACCAACGATGATATTTTCAGCATAGTGCGGCTGGACCTCGAAGAAGTTATTATTATCGACAACAGGACAGATGATGTCTCTCATATCATAGGGTCGGTTGGGATCATCGGGAACGATTTCCTGAAGTTTTTCATCCTCTCTGTGTATATCGTCTGAACAAGGACGAATGGGAGGATCTTCCATGTTATTGGCAGGCAGGAACCCCATCAGTTCCCTGATCATCATCAATACCATCTCATCAGATTCAGCCATAAAATGTGCCACACCACTTTTCGAATTGTGTGTCAAAGCACCGCCGAGTTCATTTTTCGTCACTTCTTCATGTGTAACTGTTTTGATGACATCCGGGCCGGTAACAAACATATAACTGGTTTCCTTTACCATGAATATAAAATCGGTGATAGCCGGGGAATAGACAGCTCCACCCGCACAAGGTCCCATGATGGCCGATATTTGAGGAATAACGCCAGAGCTTATGGTATTCCTGTAAAAGATGTCTGCATAACCACCCAGACTTTCCACTCCTTCCTGTATCCGCGCACCGCCGGAGTCATTCAACCCGATCACCGGTGCACCCATCTTCAGAGCCAGGTCCATCACCTTGACGATCTTGGCAGCATTCGCACCGCTAAGTGTTCCTCCGAAGACAGTAAAATCCTGTGCAAAGACATACATGAGGCGGCTGTCAATCTTTCCATAACCGCAAACAACTCCGTCACCCATTATCTTGTTCTTTTCCATGCCGAAATCCGTACAACGGTGGGTGACAAATTTGTCGATCTCAACAAAAGTCCCCGGATCAAGAAGTATATCTATCCGTTCCCTGGCAGTTTTTCTTCCGGCCTTATGCTGCCGGTCAATCCTTTCCTGTCCCCCTCCCAGCAAAGCCTTTTTATTTCTTTCTTCAAAAGCATCGAATTTTTCCTGAAGTGACATGAGTAGTATTTTATTATAAGAAGGTTATTACTTATATTGTTATTCAATTACGATCAGGGGCTGATGTGCTTCAACAGTTTGCCCCTCTTTTACTTTTATCTCTTTGATGATCCTGTCTTTTTTGACTTTGTACTCACTTTCCATCTTCATGGCCGAGACAACAACAACCGTTTCCCCTGCTTTTACCTTCTGGCCTTCCTTCACCAATATTTTAACAACCTTTCCAGGCATGGGTGATGAAATGGTTGTTTCCTCCAGGGATTCGTCTTTCTTTCGGCTCAGGAGGTATTTGCTTTCAGCATCAATGATTTCAATATCATATGATTTGGAATAGGTATTGACAAGATATTTTTTGTTTTCAACCTCAATAAGTTCAATGTTGTGCGACTTATTACCGATGATCAATGAATAAACGCCTTCTTCCACCATTTCGACATCAGCTTCAAATTTTTTACCGTCAATAGAAATTATGAGCTTGTTACCATCCCTGGCCAATAGTTCCACATGGGCATTTCTGTCGTTGATCTTTATCTCCATGAAACTTCGTTTTGGGTTTTCTAAAAGTTTAGCTTGATTTATAAACGCATTATATTCATCCTGCGACCACAATTTTTCCAATTGCTTCTTCCGTTTTTTGAAAACACTTTAGCTTCCAGTTTATCCAGCTTATTTGTATAATCAATAAAAGCCGCAATGATGGCAACATCCTCAACCTTTTCCATTTGCTTTTCAGGGAACATCAGGAAATCATTATTTTTCTCAACAAAATGGGTATTATACTTTCCTTCTTTAAAATCAGGGCATTCCATAACCCTTTCCAGGAATCGGATATTGGTCTTGACTCCGGTTATCTTATACGAATACAACGCCCTTTTCATCCTGGCAATGGCTTCTTTCCTGGTCCTGGCCCATACGATCAGCTTTGACATCATAGGATCGTAATGAATGGGTATCTCATAACCTTCATACACATATCCATCATGGCGCACACCCAGTCCGAGCGGTTCCGTAATATGTTTGATCAGACCCGGGCTTGGCATAAAATTGTTATCAGGATCTTCGGCATAGATCCTGCATTCAATGGCATGTCCAAACTGATGAAGGTCTTCCTGCTTAATGGCCAGCCTTTCACCCTGGGCAATCTTTATCTGTTGCTTCACCAGGTCGACACCAACCACCCTTTCGGTAATGGGGTGCTCTACCTGCAAGCGGGTATTCATTTCCAGGAAGTAATAATTCAGGTTATCATCAACAATGAATTCTATGGTACCGGCACCGGCATAATCAACCGCCTGAGCTGCAGCAACAGCAAACCTGCCCATTTCTTCGCGCACTTCCGGGGTCATAATGGGTGAGGGAGTTTCTTCGATCACCTTTTGATGGCGGCGCTGCACGGAGCATTCACGTTCAAAAAGATGGATAACGTTGCCATGCTGGTCGCCCAGGACCTGAAACTCAATATGGTGAGGGGATTCAATGTATTTTTCTATGTAGACCGAGTCGTCGCCAAAAGACTCCCGGGCCTCTGACTGGGCACTGCGGATGGCGCTGAGTACTTCCTTTTCGGATTTAACCAGGCGCATCCCTTTTCCGCCGCCCCCTGCAGATGCTTTTACCATGATGGGGCATCCAATCTCCATGGCTTTTTTCATCGCAACTTTTTCATCCGTGATCTTCTCTGTGCCAGGAACGACTGGCACCCCTGCATCAACCATGGTCTTTCGGGCGGTGATCTTGTCGCCCATGGTGCGTATGGCAGAAGCTGAAGGGCCTATGAAGATAATGCCTTCTTTCTTGCAACGATCTGCAAATTCAGCATTTTCCGAGAGAAAGCCATATCCGGGATGGATGGCATCGGCCCCGGATTTCCTGGCGGCATCAATGATCTTGTCGATTTTAAGGTAGCTTTCCGTAGAAGGGGAAGGGCCAATGAAGTATGCCTCATCCGCATAGCGCACGTGCATGGATTTTCTGTCGGCCTCGGAATAGACTGCCACCGAAATGATGCCCATCTCCCTGCAGGAACGCATCACCCTCAGGGCTATCTCTCCCCTGTTGGCTACCAGGACTTTCTTTATCATAGAGCCATTGTTTACTTAGACAATATTAAGGATAAATACCTGTAGATTTCATTGCAAAATAAAGAACACAAAAAAAATAACAACTGAATCAGGAAATTGATCAATCAATTTTGATTCAGATATGTAAAGGTATGGATTTTTTTGTGTTGTAACAAAAGGATGATTGGCCGGCAAAATAATTCTGCCACAAATCACTCATCACTCACCGACAATCGCCTAATCACAATCACCCATCGCCAAATCAATATTATGTGCAATAACACACAACATTTCCTTCATCCTTCATCCTTCATCCTTTATCCCTAATCGCCAATGGATTAGTCGATTGTCGACGAGTTGTTAGTAATGTTTAA
>JAGYLD010000037.1 GCA_018401355.1 Bacteroidales bacterium | reverse complement strand
GGAAATTACTCCTTTTGAATTATTTCTATCTGTGAAACTGGGTGTGGAAATTACCAGTTTTTTTCAATTTTCCTGAATTTTTCTTATTGAAACAGTAAACTATGGATATATAAAGCATATATTAATATACTCGCAACATATTTAAATATAGAACTTTGAAAATATTTTCTAAGTGACCCTCTTAAGGCCATACGTAGACACCACAGGTAGTAAATTTACCACCTGTTGAATTTATGAGAATGATCATGGTTATTGTTTACTTGCAGGTAGTTTTAAAAATTATAAATTGGTGCCGTTACCTCAAAAATGGTTATTTTTGCTTCAATACCGGGAATGAGAACAAGATATATATGGTATACAGTATTTTACAGAAAAAATTAACAACCTGATTATTAAATGTGGACCTTATTTAAAAAGGAAGTCAGTAGTTTTTTAAGTTCATTGATCGGATACATAGTCATCATTGTATTTCTTTTGATAAACGGATTGTTTCTCTGGGTTTTTCAGATGGATTCAAATATTTTGATCTTTGGGTATGCCAACATTGACGGATTGTTTACGATTGCGCCTTTCGTATTTCTTTTTTTGATACCGGCAATTACAATGAGAATGTTTGCTGAAGAGAAGAAAACCGGTACCATTGAACAATTGTTTACCCAACCCCTTACAGATATGCAGATAATCCTTGCCAAGTATTTGGCGGGGGTAATACTGGTAATAATTTCTTTGTTGCCTACTTTGATTTATTTCTTTTCTGTTTACCAGCTTGGATTGCCCCCCGGCAATATTGACCAGGGAGGAATGTGGGGTTCTTATATTGGGTTGATCTTTCTGGGAGCAGCATTTGTGGCCATAGGTCTTTTTTCTTCCTCACTCACCGATAACCAGATAACTTCATTTGTCATTGCGGTTGTTTTGAGTAGTTTTATTTACATAGGTTTTGAGTTCATCTGGTCGCTGAATCTTTTTGGCAATCTTGATCTTTTGATCAGGTCTCTCGGAATAAGTGCTCATTATTCATCTATCAGCCGTGGAGTGATTGATACCAGAGATATCATTTATTTTTTTAGTGTCATTGTCCTGTTTATTTTGTTAACCAGGTTTATTCTGGCGAGGCGCAAATGGGCTTAGTAAATTGCATTAAGTAAAAATCATTTAAAAACATAATGTCAGATAAAAGGAAAAACATCAAAAGGACTCATCAGGTGCAACTTCTTGCAGGAATTGCGGTTATTGTGCTGATTAATCTTATTGGTGATTATGTTTTCACAAGGGTTGACCTGACCTCTGAGAAAAGATACTCTTTATCAGATGCCACAATTGAATTACTGGAAGGAATTGATGACATAGTATATTTCCAGGTATATCTTGAGGGTGATTTTCCTGCAGGGTTTAAGCGTTTAAGAAATGCAACCAGGGAGATGCTGGATGAGTTCAGGGCTTACAGTGATAATATTGAATATGAATTTATCAATCCCTCGGCCAGCGATGATCCCAATGAGCGAAAAGATACATACAGTCTGCTGGTTGAGCGGGGACTGAATCCGACCGATCTTCAGGTAAACACGTCTGATGGAATGTCCAAGCAGATTATTTTTCCTGGTGCAATTGTGGCATATAGAGGGGATGAGATGCCACTCGAACTCCTGAAGTCGCAGATGGGTATCCCTCCTGTGGAAGTGCTTAACAACTCTATCCAATCCCTGGAATTCAACCTGGCAAATACCATTAAGAACATTACTGCGACATATAAACCCAAAGTTGCCATCATTGAAGGCCATGGTGAATTAAGCAACATGGAACTTGCAGATATAACAGTTGCTTTGTCGGAACATTATATTGTTGAAAGGTTAAAGATAGATGGAAAGATAAACAGCTTGACAGAGCGGGCCCAGGTTGACTCATTAAATACCGGGATCAGAAATAAGTTTCAGGCTGTTATCATTGCACAGCCGGATTCCTCATTCAGTGAAAAGGATAAGTTCATTATTGATCAGTATATTATGCGGGGAGGGAAGGTTCTCTGGCTGATAGATCCCATGATTGCTTCCATGGACAGCCTTCAGAGCTCAGGGGATATGGTTTCTATATCCAGGGAGCTTAACCTGGACGATATGTTATTTAAATATGGGGTAAGGTTAAACCGGGATCTAATCATGGACCTGAATGCTTTACCCATTCCTTTGACAGTTGGCTCTGTTGCAGGTCAGCCACAGATTGAATTCTATGATTGGTATTTCTTTCCAATAATTACACCATTGTCCGACCATCCTGTTGTTAAAAACCTGAATGCGATAAAAACGGCTTTTATCTCAAGCATGGATACCATTGCTATTCCCGGGATTGAAAAAACCATTTTATTAAAAACCTCACCCTATTCCAGGGTCATGAATGCACCTGTATATGTTAATCTTAACATTCTTCAGAATGAACCTGATATCGGGCTCTTTAACCATTCGCCTTTAGCAGTGGGGGTTTTACTTGAAGGAGAATTTCCTTCAGTATATACCAACAGGCTTCCTCCAGCTATATTGAATAGTAGGGAGATTGGTTTCAAAGAAGTTAGTGAACCCACAAGCATGATTGTTATTTCTGATGGAGATGTCATTAAGAATCAGTTTCATTTTTCTCAGGGTTATCCTTTGCCTTTAGGATATGATCAATATACAAGGCAAACATTTGGCAACAAAGAATTGATCCTGAATGCAATGAATTATCTCACCGATGGCCCCGGTTTGATCTCCATACGTTCGCGGGATCTTAAATTGAGATTGTTGGACATGGCCAAAGTAAATCAGGAAAAGCTTCACTGGCAATTGCTGAATGTGGTTTTGCCTTTATTGCTCATTGCTTTTGTTGGCATCATTAATTTTTGGATAAGAAAGAGAAAGTTTTCAAGGCCGGAAAAAGCATGATCATCCTGGACTTATAGAATACTGCCGAAAAAATATGCCTTTATGAAAAAAAACAGAGTAATATTAATTGTTGTAATTATTTTGGTTCTTATAGCTGCCTTTTTCATTTTAACCGAAAGAAATTCAACTCTGAACCGGACGGCTTCAATATTTGCGGTGAAAGATACTGCCAGCATCACAAAAATTTTCCTTGTTGACAAAAGCAATCAAAGTGTATTGCTGGAACGCAAAGACAATGGTGAATGGGAATTAAATGGCCGTTATAAAGCGCATCCCTTTCAGGTTATTGGGTTTTTGGAAACATTAATGGACCTTGAAGTGCGTTCTCCTGTCCCAAAAGCTGCAAGAAATAATGTGATCTCGAGGCTGTCTGCTTCATCTGTAAAGATTGAGATATACCAGAAAAAGCCAATGATTGACGTACTGAATCTCTTTCCCAGGGAGAAGCTATCGAAGGTTTATTTTGTTGGGGGGGCGACACAGGATAACCGTGGTACTTATATGTTGATGGAAGGGCATGCGGAGCCTTTTGTTGTCTATATTCCAAGCTTCAGGGGGTTTGTTGCACCACGTTACTCTACCAATGAGGATGACTGGAGAGACCATACCATTTTTAAAACCCCGCTAAAAGATATTGCAGAAATTAGGCTTGATTTTTTTGAAGATGCTTCTGAATCTTTTCGGGTGATTCGTAATCAACAAGGTGAATTTGATCTTTTCCCGGCTTCAAATCAGGGGAAGGTACCGTATGATACCCTCAGGATGCTCAACTTCTTATCTGCATTTGAAGATTTGCGGTTTGAAGCAATACTTAATAACTCCATTGAACAAAATTTCATTGACTCTGTGAAGCATTCACAGCCTGCTCATAGCCTAACCCTCGTGGATGTGAATGGGGATTCTACTACCATTGTTACTCGCCGGAAAAAGGGTTTTAGCGAAATTTATGATGAGAAGGAAGGTATACAGCTGGTTCCTTTCGATCTGGATCGGTTATATGCTTTTGTAAACAATGGTAATGATTTTGTATTGCTTCAGTATTTTGTTTTTGATAAAGCGTTAAGATCAGCATCTTATCTCAGGGGTTTGGAAGATGAGCATTCGATTCCGAAATATGATTTTTAATGTTTGCCAAACAATTAAAATCTGAGTTTTTCAGAAATCTGTTAACATTAATGACAGGAACGGCTATTGCCCAGGCCATACCTATATTGATTTCTCCAATACTCAGCCGTTTATACACCCCGGAGGAATTTGGTGTTTTGGCTTTGTTTATGTCAGCAGCTTCTGTTTTAGGGGTAATTTCAACTGCAAGATATGAATTGGCTATAATGTTGCCGGACTCCAAAAGGGATGCCATGAATGTTTTGATGCTTTCTATTGGAATAGCCATGGTGGTTTCTCTTGCCAGCCTGGTTATCATCTTGCTTTTTCAACAGCCTATTTTGACATTCTTTAATACCCCCGAACTGGAAGGATGGTTGTTTCTCGTACCTGTAATGGTTTTATTAATGGGAGTTTATCAAAGCTTTAATTATTGGTCTACCAGGAACAAGACCTTCAAAAAAAATTCTGCAGGCCGCATATCCCAATCCGTTGGAATGTCTGCAGTAAACCTTTCACTGGGTTTTGCCGGAGCAGGTTCTATTGGTCTTGTCATCGGCTCCTTTATAGGCCAGGCCATTGCAGCACTGGTCCTTGCATGGAGGGCCATAACCCACCCAAAAGAGTGGAAAATGGCTTTTTCAATTAAATTGATCAGGAAGAATGCAAATAAATATTCAAATTTTCCCAGGATAAACACACCACATGCATTCATCGACACATTGCAGAATCATGGAATTGTACTGATCATAATATACTTCTTCACAAAAACCATTCTTGGTTCCTACAATTTTGCCTACCGGGTTTTGAAGGCTCCGGTTGGTTTGATCGGCAGTTCAATGTATCAGGTTTTTTATCAGAAGGCCTCCCGGTCACTTAATGAAGGAACAGATATCCGTCCAATGGTTATTAGAATTTATAGGAACTTATTTGTTATAGGATTCCCTGTTTTTACTTTGTTGTTCATTTTTGCACCGGAGATTTTTGCATTCGTCTTTTCTGAACAATACAGAATGGCCGGAGAAATAGCGCAGATCCTAATGCCATGGCTGTTCTTAAATTATATGGTCATGCCGGTAACATGCGTTGCAGTGGTCATGAACAGGCAAAAGGGGGCATTTCTTATCTCACTGACCGACATTGTTTTTAAAGCTATTGCTCTCATTGTGGGAGGTATTTCGGGCAATTATGAGTTTGCATTTCTTCTGATGAGTATCCTGTGCAGTGCTTTATTATTGTTTGCGATGTTTTGGTATTACAGGATTGCAAGTATTACATTTGTAAAATCATATTAAGTTATGCCAGGAATAATTCAACGCATCAGAACAAGAATAAATACCATGTTCATCCGCTGCCAGGGAGCAGCGATTGGTAAGGGAAGTGTAGTCAATTATTCTGTTGAAATTCAGAATCCCGGCGGAATAATGATGGGGATGCGATCCACCATTTATAAAAACGTTTCTATTTTTAATGGAAAATCAGGTTCATTTAAGTTTGGTAATTACTCACATATAGCTCCCTTTGGTTATTTCCTGATCGATAATAACTTCATGTCTGTGGGTGACCATGTAGCCATAGGTCCATTTTGTGCGTTTTTTTGTCATTCCAATGATTTTTCAGACAGCAGTGATTTTTTTACTGATTCGTACCTGGATGGTGACATAATTATCGGATCTAACGTTTTTATTGGGGCTCAATGTACGGTGCTGCCAGGGTCTGTAATTTCCGATAATGTAGTCATCGGGGCAAATTCAGTGGTTAAAGGGCATCTGGAGAGCGGATTTATGTATGCCGGATCCCCAGCAAGAAAAATTAAACCCATTTCTGAAAGCAATGATTAAGAGTTCGTTTGTCTGTAATTCGATAAAGTTTAAGCATTTTGTAAAGTATTTCTTCTTATTGCTCTTTGGAAGAGGTGTTTGGAATGGAAGGAAAAAGTTCCAGGATGAAATTGCTGCTTTTTTTAATATTTCCGGTAACAGTGTTTTTTTATTTGGAGCAGCAAGAATGGGATTATTTAGCATCCTCGATATTCATGGCCACAGGAAAAATGGCGAAGTCATTGTTGCAGGGTTTACCTGTGTTGTGGTTACAAATGCTGTAAAATATGCTGGCTTGAAAGCTGTTTATGCAGACATTGATCCACAAAATTTAAATATCCGTACACAACAGTTAGATTCCCTGATAAATGAAAATACCGTTGCCATTGTTGTTACACATAATTTTGGAATTACCTATGAAGATATACAATGGATCCATGATAAATATCCTCAGCTTATCATAATTGAAGATGCCGCCCATACCATTGGATCTATTGACCAAAACGGCATAAAGGCTGGTCTGCTCGGTGATGTTTCCTTTTTCAGCCTGGAATATTCCAAGCCAATAACGACAGGTATGGGAGGATTTATTATTGTTAATAATGATAAGATCAGGGAAAGGCTACAGGAATATGTGAGGTCAAAAATGGATCGTTATAGTAATGCAGATGTTTTCAGGATTTTTACCACATTGAAGTTACATTATATTACATCTTACAAATGGACTATGGCAATTAAATGGCCTGTTTTCAGGATTTTTAAGTGTTTAAATCTAATCTTTAAAACCCCGGAAGCCGAATTGCAGGGTGCAAGACCAGAAAAATATCCCGTATCACTTGCCAATTCGCTTGCTTTGATGGGATATATACAGTTTAATGATATATTGAATGTAAATAAAACTAAAGCAGCTATTTGTGATGAATACGAACAAACATTTCAAAATATTCCTGGAATTAAAACCTACTACACTAGTTCATATAACTTTGTCAGATATCCTGTATTATTGAACGAAAACATTTCTATTGAAAAAATCAAATCAATCAGGGAACAGCTGAGAAAGGCCGGAATAACTTCCGGCGAATGGTTTAATGATGTCGTTCATCCCGCAGGAAGTTACAGGTATTGTTATGAAGATGGTTTTTGTCCTGCCGGGGAATCCATATCCAAAAGAATATTAAATTTGCCTGTAAACATTCATGCAAGGCTTTCAAAAGCAGATTTAAGGAAGGTCAGGCAGATCTTTATGCAAAACCTGGATTAATTATGCAATCAGCCATTCGGAGATTTCCTGTATTAAAAAGCTGTAATACGGAGAAATGTTTTTTATGGTTTATTTTATTTTCCATATTTCTCCTTCCTGATTTCAATCCATTTCCAAAGTGGTTTGCTTTCAGAGTTGAAGACATTCTCCTGCCTGTTGTTATGTTGTTTGTGATCTTTCGAAAAGATTACAAGTTTGACATATATGCCTGGCTGGTCATTGCATTTGCAGGTTACATTTTGTTTACAATAATGATCAATAACAGGGCAACAGAGATCAGGGATTATTTCGAAATCTTCAAATTGATAAAATACCTGTTTTTCTTATGGTTTTTTATGTCAGCCATTGATCCCGAAACAATTAAAAAGCCATTGCGGTATATTTTTATAATCCTGCTTGTTTTTAATCTCTTACACTACTATAATGTGTTCGAGTTTAATAGATATGTAGAGTGTTTTTACGCAAGTGATTCGAGGTTGCTTTTATTTGGAAAGGATAGCCTGGGAGAACCGGCTACCAAAAGGTTAATGGGGACTATGGGTAATCCCAATAACAATGCTATCTTATTTTTGTTTTTTGCAGTCATGTTTGTGCCAGGGCAGGTAAACAGAAAATCAGATCTTGCCATTTTCTTCTTGTCTTTCCTGGGTATTATGCTTACTCAATCCAGAACTGGCATGGTAGCATTTGTCATTATTACAGTAACCAACATTTTTCTGAACAGGCTGAAATACAGGTTGATATTCAAACAATTGTTGATTTTTATCTTAATATTTTTTACTGTTAACCTGATAGAATATACCGACATCAGACTTCATGATCCTTTAACAGATAATGAACTTAGGGAGTTTCAGGAAAACCGGAGAAAGCAAAGTGTTGATAATTATTTGCCTGCATCGGAATATTTGACCAACATTATCGAAAGCGATGTATCAGAACGTTCTGTTTCAGGCAGGCTAGAGGCATGGAAACATTTGTGGACCATGATAAAGGAAAAACCTTTTTTCGGGTATTCACCTTATAAGGATTATTTTTACGACAACAGCATTTACCCTGAAAGCGAATATATTCTTATGACCTGGAGATACGGATTTATTGGCTTATTTTTGTATTTGGTATTGCTTACATTTCCTGTTATAACCGGAATTCGTAAAAATCTCATATCACGGTTTTATCCATCACTACTTTTTTTAATGGTAGTAATGATAACGGCATTAATGAATACTCCTTTTTGTGAACCCAGGATCCTGCTCTTGTTGGCATTTACAAATGCAATGGTTCACCAGGGTTATACAAAGCAAAAAGAAAATTATGGATAGGTTGCTTATTACAGGTGGAAGTTCAATTCATACGTATAATTTTTTCAAGCTTATAAAGCATGATTTCCAGGATGTAATGGTTGTAACCGATAAGCTTAATCCAGAGTTTGTTGAAATGCCGGTCAGGGTAACAAACTTTTCGTTGCGAAAGCCCTGGTTGATAAGCAGAAATATCTCTGTTATCCGGGGGCATATTAAATCTTTTAACCCCGACATTATTCATGTCCAACAAGCAGGCACAGAAGCCTGGCTGACGCTCAAAGCATCTGAGGGAACAGGTATTCCGGTTATTATTGCTGCGTGGGGTAGTGATATCTTAATCAGTCCAAAACGCGGATACTTGTATAGAAAAATGCTGGAATACATTCTTGGGAATGGTGATGCTTTTACATGTGATTCAGCTTATGTGGCATCAGTAATGCAGGAGATGTCAGGAAGAAGGAACCTTGATGTAAAGGTTGTAAATTTTGGTATCAATATAGATATAAAAGAGGCTGCAAAAGAAAAGATCATTTATTCCAACCGGTTGCATAAAGGGCTTTATAATCTTGATAGGATACTGATAGCTTTCAAAGCATTCCTGGAAGACAACAATAACAATGACTGGCGACTTGTAATGGCAGGAGACGGTGAACAAACCCATTATCTTCAGTGTCTGGCTTCTGAATTAGGTATTGACAATCATGTTGAGTTTCCCGGGTGGGTCGACAAAGCTGTTAATTCTGAATATTATTCAAGAGCCAGCATTTTTGTTTCGATACCTTCATCTGATGCAACAGCCATTAGTTTGCTGGAAGCCATGGCTGCCGGTTGTATTCCTGTCCTCTCAAACCTTCCAGCCAATCATGAGTGGGTAATAGATGGTTACAATGGCATCATTGTTACGGGTTTTACAGGTAATTTTCTGCAAAGAGCAATGGATCTCGACCAGTTGAAGGTTGCTTCCATCAACAGTGAGATCATAGAAAAGAAAGGAACAAAAGAAGCCAACAGAAAAGTGTTTATCGAATTATATAAAAAGTTTCTTGTCAGGGAATGAAGGTTTGCCATATAACAACAGTGCATAAAGCTACGGATGGACGTATTTTCTATAAGGAATGCAGATCCTTGCAGCAAAAAGGTTATGAGGTATCCCTGATTGCACCAGTTCATGAACCAATTGATGCAGGGGAGATCCGTTTGTTCAATGTCGGGACTTATAAAAGCAGGCTCACCAGGATCATTTTGGGAGGATACAAAGTATTACAGCTATCCAAAAAGACAGGAGCAGATCTATTTCATTTTCATGATCCGGAGCTTATGCCCGTTGGATGTTTACTCAGAATTTCAGGAAAAAAGGTTGTTTATGATGTCCATGAAGACCTTCCGCGGCAGTTATTATATAAAGACTGGATTCGTTGCAGGCTTATAAAGGTTTTTTTATCCCGGATGGTTTATATCTGTGAAAAATTTTTTTCCTTATTTTATAATGGGATCGTTACAGCCACAGACGATATATCAAGAAAATTCCCTCCAAAGAAAACCATTGTATTAAAGAACTATCCTTCAATGGAATTGATATCTGATTTTTCGTGTGTTGAATTTAATAAAAGCACCTTTACCATAATCTACGCTGGTGGGATCACTAAAATCAGGGGGATTAGAGAGGTGATAAAGGCATTGCATATTATGGAGGGTAAGGTAAAGCTGATACTGCTTGGTGAATTTGATGATGATGGATATAAAATGTCATGTCAGAAAGAGGAAGGCTGGAGATATGTACATTATTTTGGCTGGAGGCCCATTCAGGAGGTATATGGATATATGAAAAAGGCAGATGCCGGCCTTGTGGCACTTTATCCTGCAAAAAATTTTTTAACAAGTCTTCCTGTGAAGGCATTTGAATATATGGCTTATGAATTGCCATTGGTAATTTCCGGATTCCCATTCTGGAAAGATGTGTTTGGATCCTGCTCGGTTTTTGTAGATCCTCAGGACCCTGAATCAATAGTTGAAAGTGTTGAAAAGCTCATAAATGATGAAAAATTCAGGAAGGGTCTTGGAGCAGCTGGATCCGAGCTGGTATCTTCAAAGTTTTCGTGGGAAAAGGAGCAGAAAAAACTATTTTCCCTTTATGAACAAATACTGAATGATGGAAATCGGGTTGTTGAAAAATAATGAAAAGGATGGTTATTATGAATTGTCTGCCTTGCTAAGTGGTGGTTTTCATATCTGCGAGGCAAATGATCTTTCAGAAAGGCAAGCATCATAAAAGTGAAAGTACTGATCTTAACACAATATTATCCCCCGGAAGTGGGTGCGCCCCAGAACAGGTTGTCTGATCTGGCAATGCGTTTATCCCACTCTGGAATACAAGTGCAGGTGCTTACTTCCATGCCGAATTATCCTCAGATGGAAATATATGAGGGTTACAAAAGGAAGTTTTATAAAAAGGAGGAATTGGATGGGGTGAAAATTCACCGATCCTGGATATATGTGCGCAAGAGTAAGAAAATTTTGCCCAGGCTACTGAACTATTTCTCTTTCGTTTTTTCTTCTTTCTTCGTTGGATTGTTCAGGACTGGCAGGTTTGATTATATCTTGGTTGAATCACCCCCATTGTTTCTGGGTATATCGGGATATCTGCTTAAAGTGTTTAAAGGAAGTAAGATGATCTTCAATGTTTCCGACCTTTGGCCGGAAAGTGCCGAGAAACTGGGTATCGTTAAATCAGGTTTTTTTCTGAGGTTATCATATGGCCTTGAAGCTTTTTTATATAAGAGATCCTTTTTGATAACAGGGCAGACCATGGGGATCATCAACAACATTCAAAGAAGGTTTCCAGACAGGGAGCTTTTTTGGTTTCCCAATGGCATTGATCCGAAAGCTTTTGATCCACAAATGGAACCAACAGGATGGAGATCGGAAAATGGTTTTAAAGAGTCAGATTTTATTTTTCTTTATGCCGGGATTATTGGGCATGCACAGGGACTTGAGACCTTGATAAAAGCTGCCAGGATCTTACAGGATGATAATGAAATAAAAATTGTTATCCTTGGAAGCGGGCCCGAGAAGATGCATTTACAAAAAATGGCAGGAGAGAATGGAGTTACCAATGTGTTATTTCTTGATGTCGTATCTAAAATTAATATGCCAGGCATACTCCGGGAGATTGATGTAGCCTATATTCCATTAAAAAAGCTCGACATTTTCCTGGGGGCCATACCTTCGAAAATTTTTGAAAGTCTGGCTATGGAAAAGCCAATTCTGCTGGGTGTCGACGGGGAGGCCAGGAGACTTTTTATCGATGAAGGTGAGTGTGGCGTTTTTGTGGAACCGGAAAACCCGGATATGCTGGCTGCTGAAGTGAGGCGAATGAAAAATGATCCAAGGCAGAGATCGGATCAGGGGATGAGAGGAAGGGCATACATTGTAAAAAACTTTAACCGGAAAACCATTGCAGCAGATTTTATTGGCAGGATACAAGCATTATCCGGATAATTAATTGACCTGGATGATTTTTGAAATTATATTTGAGGTGTTTAACGCATAATATTTTGTTCAATCAGCAAATACATAACAGGATTTATCTCATCTTGTGCACTTCTCTGGCCTTTTTAATGCCTCTCAACAGGATATTTAGCAGTTATCTTATTGGTTTGCTGATAATTAATTGGTTGCTTGAAGCCCGTTTTATTTCGAGGGCCAAAAGTATTGTCCGATCTCATCGAAGGATCGATACTTTTCTTTTTTCAGGGCTTTTTATTGTATACCTGATCGGTATGCTATATACGGATAATCAGCAGGAAGGCTGGTTTTCTGTTCAGGTTAAGCTGTCATTGATTGTTTTTCCAATATTATTTGCTACTTCAGATGTTTCTTACTGGACAATCAGGCGTGTTCGTTTACCTCTTATTGCGTTTGTTGCAGGCAGCTTTCTCTCCAGCCTGATATGTCTTGGCATGGCTTTGCAGGGATATAATAGCACTGGTAATTCAGACCTGTTTTATTACATAAATCTTTCATATTTCCATCATCCCGGATATATGGCCATGTATATAAGTTTTGCGACAGCCATCTTAATTTCTTACCTGATCCAAAACAAAGGCCTGTGGAAAAACAGATGGCGGTTGATCATCCTGAACTTGTTATTGATTTTATATTTCAGCATTTTTGTCGTTTTGTTAAGTTCCAAGGCAGGGATCATCACACTTGTGTTGATATTTTTTCTCAGTGTTAGCTTCATTGTTTTCGTTCAAAGAAAATACAAGCAAGGTTTGTTATTAATGGTTTTAATAAGCATAACTCTTGCAACCATTTTGAATGTTTTTCCATATTCTGCTAATCGATTCAATATTGCCGGAAATGTGATGGAGCAAAGTGACCTGATTGATGAGTCAACGACAGAAGGAACTGTGGAACGAATTCTTATCTGGAGATACTCAATTGATCTGATGAATGATAATTTCTTCTTTGGTGTTGGTACCGGAGATGTTACGGATGCCCTGGTAAATTTGTATCAGGAGCGGGATTTTATTGATGCAAGTGAAAAGAAGCTCAACGCTCACAATCAGTATATACAGACGTTCCTGGCTCTTGGATTGGTTGGGTTCATCGTATTATTGCTATCCCTGTTGTTGCCGGCGATTTTTAGTGTCGTCAGAAGGCAGTTCATTTACTTTTGCTTTTTGGTGATCGTAGGTTTTAACTTTCTCATTGAATCGATGTTGCTCAGACAGGCCGGGGTAGTATTTTATGCTTTTTTTAATGCGTTTTTATTCGCGGTATTTTATCTTCCTGGAAATAAACGTGATGAAACAAAATGAAAAAGGCTGCCCATAATTGAGCAGCCTGCTAAAAAAGAAGTGAAATATTTTAGACAACGCCCTGGGCCATCATTGCATCAGCAACTTTCACAAAGCCACCAATGTTTGCTCCCTGAACATAGTCGATAAAATCTCCATCACGTCCAAACTTTTCACAGGTAGCATGGATATCTTTCATGATCTGGTGCAGTTTGCTGTCAACTTCTTCCCTTGTCCATGAAAGCCTGAGCGAGTTCTGGCTCATTTCAAGTCCGGATACAGCAACACCGCCTGCATTTGCAGCTTTACCAGGTCCGTAAAGGATCCTGGCTTCAAGGAAAATATTCACAGCATCAGGAGTTGAAGGCATATTGGCGCCTTCTGAAATCACATAACATCCGTTATCAACAAGTGTTTTTGCTTCATCACCGTTGATCTCATTTTGGGTTGCACATGGCATGGCGATATCGCATTTAACACCCCATGGACGCAATCCTTCGTGATATTCTACACCATATTTTTCAGCGTATTCTTTTATCCTGCCGCGTTTAATGTTTTTCAGGTGCATGACGTATTCAAGTTTTTCTTTATCGATGCCATTAGGATCATAAATGTAACCGCTTGAATCCGAAAGCGTAACCACTTTGCCGCCAAATTCAGTAACTTTTTCAGTTGCAAACTGGGCAACATTACCTGATCCGGAAATAGCTACAACTTTACCCTTGATTGATTCACCGCGTGTCTTAAGCATTTCTTCTGCAAAATATGTTGCACCGTAACCTGTTGCTTCAGGACGGATCAATGAGCCACCCCATTCTCTTCCTTTTCCTGTGAGAACGCCGGTAAATTCATTTCTGAGCCTTTTGTATTGTCCGAAGAGGAAACCGATTTCACGGCCGCCAACACCAATATCACCTGCAGGAACGTCAGTATTTGGACCAACATGGCGGAACAATTCGCTCATGAAGCTTTGGCAGAAATGCATAACTTCATTGTCTGATTTTCCTTTTGGATCAAAGTCAGAACCACCTTTTCCACCACCCATTGGTAATGTTGTAAGGCTGTTTTTGAATACCTGCTCAAAGGCAAGGAATTTGAGGATGCCAAGATTTACAGTGGGGTGAAAACGCAAGCCGCCTTTGTAGGGGCCAATGGCGCTGTTCATTTCAATCCTGAAACCTTTGTTAACCTGTACTTCACCTTTGTCATCAAGCCAGGGAATGCGGAAAAGAATAACCCTTTCCGGTTCGCATATCCTTTCAAGGATTTTTGCGGCTTTGTATTTAGGGTTTTCTTCGATGTATGGGACCAAAGATTCAACAACCTCTTCCACTGCTTGATGGAATTCCGTTTCGGCAGGATTCTTGGCGATGATCTTTGCCATGAATTCTTTTACTAAAGCTTCATAAGCATTGTTTGCCATAACTTCAATTTGTATTTAAATGATTAATAAATAAATAGACAAAAACTGAACAATATTAAATAATTATTTTGAAAAATATGTCATATCACGAATACTTTTTTTGTCCAAAAACTTGACAAGGCCTGATTTCCTCCTGAAGTATTTATAGTACCTTTATCAATCCGTTGATCATTGAAAAGCGAAAATCCATGACTGAGAATCAAAACCCGAAAAAAGATTTCCAACGGTTGCAGGCAGAGAACATCGAAAGGTTAAAGGAACTTTCTGCAATCAATCATACTACACAGATTTTAAAGGAAAATAAGCCTGTTGACGAAACACTTCAGCAAATATGTATGTTATTGCCTGCAGCATGGCAGTATCCAGAATATACTGTTGCAAGGATAAAATTTGATGATGCTGAATATACCACTCCGGGTTTTAAAGAAACGAAATGGCTTCAACGTCAGCAGTTTGGGACCATCGAAAATAAAACTGGTTCCATAGAGATCTTTTATACAAAAGAATTCCAAGAAATGGATGAGGGGCCGTTTATGCAGGAGGAACGACACCTGATTGAAAATCTTGCCGGTCTGATTACAGGTTATCTTAACAGTGAGGCAGGAAGGAAATATATCACCGAAAAGAAGAAAAAGGACTTTTACACCGAATTTGAAGAATCATTTGGAGAGCAGGGTCACAGTCGACGCTTATTACAGCGGTTTTTAAACAAGAGCAATTACGACAGGGATATATACCACGATTTGATGCCTTTTAAGGTTAAGGAGATCCTGTTGGTTGCAAACCTCTATGATGCATATAGTATTGAGAAAGAAGGTCGCTTCTCTGAACATGTCCTTGGTGAATATCATTCTTTGAATCTGACATCTCTTCCCCGAATTACTGGAGTTTCTACTGTTGATGAGGCATTGGTTCATTTAAGGAACAAGCATTTCGATCTGGTGATCTTAATGATGGGAGCCGATAAACGGACACCCATAGGATTGAGTTGTAACATTAAAGATGAGTTTCCATACATTCCTGTTTTTTTGCTTTTGAACAATAACAGCGATCTGGAATATGTAAGTAAAACAAAAGCTACAACCAGGCACATTGATAAAGTATTTGTCTGGAATGGAGAATCCCAGGTTTTCTTTGCCATGATCAAGTTGGTTGAGGATCGCATCAATGTTGAAAATGACACGGAAATAGGCCTTGTACGGGTTATTCTGCTTGTTGAAGATTCACCCAAATATTATTCCAGGTATCTTCCCATGCTGTATAATATCGTTTTGGAGCAGACCAAAAGGATCATTGATGATGTATCAACAGATGAACTTTACAGGGTGCTGAAATTGCGGGCAAGGCCAAAAATTCTTCTTGCTTCGGATTATGAGGAAGCTGTCAGGATCATTAATAAATACAATGAATTCTTACTTTGCCTTATCACTGATGTGAAGTTTGAGAAGGGTGGGAAAAAGTTTGATGATGCGGGATTTCATTTGGTGGAATATGCCAGGAATAATACAAAGGACCTGCCGGTGATTATTCAATCATCGGATGAAAACAACATGCAAAAGGCATATGAGCAAAAGGCTACTTTCATCCATAAAAATTCAGATAACTTATCTCAGGATTTTAAAAGTTTTATTACTCATTACCTGGGATTCGGAAATTTTGTTTACAGAAATACCCAGGGGAAACAAATTGCCACGGCAAAATCATTAAAAGAGTTTGAAAAGCAGTTGCAAACTATTCCTGATGACTCTTTATTGTATCATGCCAGAAAAAACCATTTTTCTTCATGGTTGATGGCCAGGGGCGAGATCCAGGCTGCTAAGATTCTTAATCCTCATAAAGTAACTGATTTTGAGAGTCCTGGTAAAATAAGGGAATACATGCTCAGGATCATATCAAAGTTCCGTAACGAACAGGACAAAGGCAAGATTGTTCCGTTTGATCCTATTGAGATTGAGGACGAAAGCAATGTTGTCAGTCTCTCTGAGGGTTTGCTTGGGGGCAAAGGACGAGGTGTTGCTTTTATTAATACACTCATTTACAATTACGATTTCTCAAAATACATTCCGAATATTAATGTCAGGTCTCCCAAAACATCTCTGATTGGAACGGAGGAATTCGAGTATTTTCTCTTCAGAAATAAGATCCTTGATTTTGTTTTGAATGAAAAGGACTACAATGAGATTAAGAAGTATTTCCTTAAGGCCAATTTGACAGATACCCTTATGAAAAGGTTAAGGATTTTGATCAATAAAATCAGGAAACCACTTGCAGTAAGGTCATCAGGGTTATTTGAGGATTCATTGATGCAGCCCTTTGCAGGAATATTCGAGACATATCTGCTTCCAAACAATCACCCTGATCCCAAGGTCAGGCTGAAGCAGCTTGCAGATGCTATAAAGCTGGTATATGCATCAACCTATTCAAATATCGCAAGGGGTTATGTTGAAGCCATTAATTACAGGATTGAAGAGGAAAAGATGGCTGTAGTGATTCAGGAAGTAGTTGGTAATCAATTTGGAGATTTTTTCTACCCTCACATAAGTGGTGTTGCACAATCATACAATTACTATCCTGTTTCCCATATGAAACCCGAAGAAGGTTTTGCTGTGTTGGCTCTGGGATTGGGTAAGTACGTGGTTGAAGGAGAAAAAGCCTACAGGTTTTCTCCAAAATATCCTGACCTGGAAATAAATTCACCCAAGGATACCTATAAGAACTCACAGGTTGAGTTTTTTGCGGTTGACATGAACAAAAAGGATATCAACCTCCTGGAGGGGGATACAGCTGGCCTGGCCAGGCTTGATGTTGATGATGCTGAAAGAATGGGTACCCTGAAACATTGCGCTTCTGTATACGATCCTGAAAACAACAGGATCGTTCCTGGTTTAAACAGTCCGGGTCCCAGGATTGTTAATTTTGCCGACATCCTGAAATATAATTACATACCACTGCCCCAGACACTTGAAGTTGTTTTGGATGTTGTAAAGGAAGCCATGGGCTGCCCGGTAGAAATTGAATTTGCCATTGACTTGACAAAGGACAAAAAGTACAGGTCTTCTTTCTACTTATTACAAATTAAACCCTTGTTGGGAAATGCCTCAGATTATAACGTAAATATTGATAAGATCCGGAAAGATAAAATTCTTCTGTATTCTGAAAAAGGCATGGGCAATGGGATAATTGAAGATATCACCGATGTTATTTATGTTGATACAGGGAAGTTTGACAAAAGTAAGACTGTTGAAATGGCTGAAGAAATTAATAAGATAAATTCAAGAATGTCTAAAGAAAAACGGAAGTACATTTTGATTGGACCCGGACGATGGGGGACCCGGGACCGGTTTATTGGAATTCCGGTAAACTGGCCACAGATATCAAATGCCAAAGTTATTGTTGAAACAAGCCTCGAAGAATTTCCTCTGGATGCATCTTCAGGATCTCACTTCTTTCATAATGTCACTTCCATGAATGTAGGGTATTTTTCTGTGCAACCGGAGGTTTCTAAAAGCTTTATCAGGTATGACCTTTTAAATCAGCAGAAATTGATCGGAGAAACAAGGTTTTTTAAGCATGTTCGATTTGAAAAACCCCTGGCTGTCAGAATGGATGGAAAGAAAAGAATATCTGTTATCACCCTGGACTAATTTAAAAACGCTATAAATTATTTGCTCTGCCAATGTTTATGTTATTGATAAATAGGGAGGTAAATTCCGGTAGTGTTTAAGCCAATAATATAGACATTATTGCATTTGTTTTCACCACTTCTTTTTAAGGATTATTTTTATTATAATTGTATAGTTTACCTAAATTATTATTAAGATGTATGATTTCATATCACTAAAGCTAAAATGTCCCTTATGTGGAAAATCCCTGATGGATCATGAGCATTTGGTTGACAATGAGCCGAGCATTTCCCTGGACATCGAAATTGGCGGCCAGAAAGGGAACATTAAACTGAGTTCAATCTATGGGAGCTATAATTACGACACGGAGATTGAAATGCCTCACGGAGAAGTAGCACGGTTTTTTTGTCCTCATTGCGAGTTGAACATTATATCAGACGCCGAATGTCTGACCTGCGGAGCCAATATGATTCCTTTTTATCTTGATATGGGAGGAAAAGTTTCTATATGTTCCAGAAATGGCTGCAAAAACCATTTTGTGGAGTTTGAAGACCTCTCCATTGCCATGAAGAGGCTTTATCAGGAATATGGATATGCGGGAAGGCAATTTCTGAAGCAATCACAGCCACCCAAGGAAATCGTGAAAACCAAGGAACAGAAAGACAAGGAAGAAGCAAAAGAAATCCTGGAAACTGGAACCTTCCTTCACGGTTATTGTCCGAACTGTAAAAAGAGCCTTATTGATGAGGAAATGCTGAAGCTGAAGATCACCAACGGTGAAGATGGGTTATTGATGCTAAGTCCTTATTTGAATGTATTTACATCAAAGTCGACCATTTTTCTGCCCGAAGATAAGGCTGTGAAAGATTTGAGCTGCTGGCATTGCGAAAAGAGCCTCATTGATGAAGAGAATCATTGTGAAAAATGCGGTTCACCGGTGGCCAGGATCTCTGTGAGTGCCAGAACGAAGCTCATCGATTTTTTTATCTGTACAAAGAAAGGATGCCGTTGGCACGGCCTGAGCAAGGATGATTTGTATGACATCAGATTAGAAGACAGTCTAGAGTGGTAAAACTTAATTAAGCGTATATGTTCCAGATCATCAGAAAACATGAAATGGCGATGGGTACGATCATCCGTTTCGATATCGAGGCGCCCAAGATTGCCCGGAAGATCAAACCCGGACAATTTGTTATCATCCGTGTTAACGAAACAGGGGAGAGGATCCCGCTTACCGTTGCGGATAAGGATGCTTTCGCAGGGATTATCACGTTGATTTTCCAGGTGGTGGGTAAGACGACAGCCCTGATGCGTTCCCTGAATGAAGGCGATTTCCTGAAAGATGTGGTCGGGCCGTTGGGTAAGGCTGCAGATGTGGAAGATATAGGAACTGTTATCATGATAGGTGGGGGAACAGGTGTTGCCATACTTCACCATGTTGCCAAAGCCTTCAAGGAAGCAGGAAATTATGTGATCGGCATCATAGGTGCCAGGAACAGGGATATGCTTATACTGGAGAACGAAATGGTCAATATTTGTGATGAACTGGTGATAACAACAGATGATGGATCTTACGGACAAATGGGTTTTGTGACAGATCCTCTGAAGAAGTATCTTGACGAGCGGTACGATATCAAACTCGTTTATTCAATAGGACCGATCATCATGATGAAGAATGTGGTGGCACTTACGGCAAAATACAAAGTACCCACCATGGTCAGCCTGAACCCGATCATGATCGATGGAACAGGAATGTGCGGAGGATGCCGTGTGAAAGTTGATAATGAGACGAAATTCTGCTGTGTTGACGGACCGGATTTCGATGGGTTCAAGGTTGATTTCGACGAATTGTTGAAGAGAAACTCCCTCTACCTTAAAGATGAAAAAGATTCATTGCTGTTTTCAATCCGTTAAATAATTCACGATGCTTGATCCAAACGTAAAATATTTAAAGTTTAAAACATTTTTGCAGACGTATTGCCCGCACTGCAAAAATTCACTCAACACAGAAAACAAGGATAAAAAGCTGATCCATTTCAAGTCTCTTTTCAAGAAGGAGCCTTTTGACCTTTATTTGAGTCCCTACCTCGATGTTTTTGAGGTTGAAACATCAAAGCCAATCAAGGAAGGGGATATTGTTGACGATTTTCTATGTCCTCACTGTGGTAAAAGCTTATTGCACAAGGATATAAATTGTGGTGAATGCGGTTCACCTGTTGCTGAAGTAACGGTTTCAGCTTTGTCGAGGCTCATCACTTTTTTTCTTTGCACCAAGTACGGATGCGAATGGCATGGTCTGACGAAAAGGGACGAGAGACATATCAAGCTTAAGATACCTCGCCAGGATATGCCGGAGCAGGATCAGACGCTCAGGGTCCATAATTTCCAGGAAGTGCCTTACGGATATACGACTGAGCTGGCTCAGCTTGAGGCCGGGCGTTGCCTCCAGTGCAAAAAGCCCACCTGCGTTGACGGATGCCCCGTCAACGTGGATATCCCTTCCTTCATCGCACTTATTGCCGAAGGGGAGTACGGCGCTGCTGCTAAAAAAATAAAAGAGAGAAATGTATTTCCGGCGATTTGCGGACGTGTATGCCCGCAGGAAAGTCAGTGTGAATCCAAATGCATCCTGGGTGTAAAGGATACGCCAGTTGCCATTGGTCGCCTGGAGCGATTTGTAGCCGATTTTGAACGAAAAATGGATCTCGTTGAGGTTCCGGTCATAACTGCTAATACAGGAAAAGGCATAGCTGTAATAGGCTCAGGACCAGGAGGCCTGACGGTTGCTTCAGATATGAGACAACTTGGATATAATGTCACAGTATATGAAGCTTTGCATGAGACAGGCGGTGTACTGACCTATGGTATTCCCGAATTCAGGTTGCCAAAAGCCATCGTTCAGTTTGAGATCAACTATCTTAAAGAGATGGGTGTACGTTTTGAAATGAATCATGTAATTGGGAATATCCTGACCATTGAAGAATTGCTGGAGCATTTTGATGCCATTTTTATTGGTGTTGGAGCTGGTTTGCCACGCTTTATGAATTTGCAGGGTGAAAGTCTGGGAAATATCTTTTCTGCCAATGAATATTTGACAAGGATGAACCTGATGAAGGCATATAAGTTTCCTGAGTACGATACACCAAAGCCTCACGGCAACAAAGTGGTTGTTGTCGGCGGAGGAAATGTGGCCATGGATTGTGCTAGGACGGCACAGAGAACCGGTGCCAATGAGGTAACGATCGTTTACAGGCGTTCCCGGCATGAGCTACCGGCAAGGGCTGAAGAGGTGCACCATGCAGAAGAAGAAGGTATCCGTTTTAAGTTGCTTACCAATCCTGTTCAGTATATTGGTACAGACAGCAATACGGTGAAAGCGGTAGAATGCATCAGGATGGAATTGGGCGAGCCGGATGCGTCAGGACGAAGAAGACCCGTTCCTGTGAAGGAGTCTAATTTTACAATAAATTGTGATATGGCCATAGTTGCTATTGGTACAGGTCCGAATCCTATTATATTTCAATCAACACCCGATCTTGGACTCAATAAATGGGGATATATAGACGTTAATCCTGAAACCAACGAAACAAGCATACCAAATGTTTATGCTGGTGGGGATATTGTAACTGGATCCGCTACAGTTATTGAAGCCATGGGAGCTGGAAGGATTGCAGCCAGGGCAATGCATGAAAAACTTTCAAAGCCAAACAGGAAGAAAAAGAAAGTCGTTTCAAAACATTAGTTTTTTACCCGAATAAAATACAAAGATGATACAGCTCTGCTAGTCAGGACCATTCATTGTTTTCCATTATTTCCAATATGCTGTTATACCCTTTTGAACTCAAGGGGTTTGTGGAATCTATTTAGATCATATATAAATTAAATATGTCCATTTTTTAGGGCAGAAAGTTTATATAATTTTGTTCACTTCAAAAATATCAACAAAGAT
>JAGYLD010000036.1 GCA_018401355.1 Bacteroidales bacterium | reverse complement strand
CTTCATCTACCTGAAATTGAATCCGGTGCGGATTTAGAGCAGGCTTATTTTATCACTTTAAATGAATTTTATATTATGTTGATAATATGTTATTTAAAGTAATACAAATCTTAATAATTGATAATTATTGCATTGGTGCCGGAATATATGAATATTCTCAAAAAAATGATTGGATATTCCACATATAAAATCACATTTGTAAACTTAATGTCGGATTATTCTCTTTATGCTAATCGGTTTACATTTGTAACTTTATGGGTTTTTCTTGATTCTATACACTTATTTGTAAATTTGTGATAGAGCATATACATGTGAAAACTCATTTGTTTTATCATAAGCTTATTTTTGGATGTTTCATAGCTACCTTTGCTATGACAGGATTTGCACAAAAAGCGGACAGCATTAAACCTCTAAAAAGAAATAAAACTGACCCTCCCGCCCTGCTCCATGCACCTGTCAGATCAAAGCAAACCGATACTCTGCATTACATATCAGATGACAGCTTACGCAAAGTATATGGTAAGAATATCGACCGGTCGGAAGCATTTTATGATTCTCTAAAAACCATTGCATACAAAAGAAAATGGACTTCAATCCTATATAATTTCGCCATTAAAAACAACTCTGAATCAGAAGGTTTAGAAAATGTTATCTCAACTAAAGATTTACCTTTTGTTTCTTATAAAGGTAAAGTAATCAACAACATTGAAATTATCAGGCTAAAACCTTTTGATACCTTACAGATCAGCACAACCAGAAAATTTCTTTCCAAGGCTGGCAATAGCTTGCATATATTGACAAGACAATCTGTGGTTGAGAAGAACCTGTTGGTTAAAAAGGGAGAGAAACTGGACCCTGTTGTTATATCTGACAATGAAAGGATACTAAGGACCTTGCCTTTCATTGATGAAGCCAATATTCAGATTGTCGAAACATCTGCAAATTCCGATTCTGTGGACATAATTATCATTACTAAAGACAAGTTTTCTTATGCATTCAATCCTGTTATAAAAAGCATCAATAAATTCTCCTTTAAGTTCTGGAGTGTGAATTTTCTTGGATTGGGACATAAGTTTGAGAATAATCTGTCTTATAATTCAAACAGAGATCCGCGACTATACTACGAAGAAGGTAAATACGAGGTAGCCAATATCGCTGGTTCCTTTACCCGAGGTCTGTTGACTTATAAAAGAAATGACCTTGGACGCAAAAAATACACGGTTGGGATTAACAGAGACTTTATCCCTCCTACCTTCAACAATGCCTATGGAAGCAAATTAACATATGTTACTTATCCGAAATTGATCAACACCAGTGATTCAACAACCCAAAACCTCAATATATCATATTCCGTTATTGATGCATATTATTCCTGGGGATTTGCCCTTTCCAGGAAAAACATGTCGGTTTATCATCCCCCATATTTAATGATTTCCGGAAGGTTGATCAATACATCATACTATTCAAGGCCATATATCAGTGCTGACAGCAATTTAGGATTTCGGGAAAGAACAACAGTGCTCGGAGGTATCAGCCTGGTAAAAAACAATTATTTTATTACAAATTATGTATATGGTTTTGGGAAAACAGAGGACATTCCTTATGGATTTACGGTACAAATTAATGGTGGATATGAAATTGGAGAGTATTATAACAGGCCATATACAGGGATAATTCTTGCTTACGGGGATTTTTTTAACAAATTTGGTTATGTCAGCGGCAAACTTTCCGTGGGAAGTTATTTTAAGAATTCTTCATTCGAACAGGGATTGGCAGACCTTTTGTTAAGATTTGCTAGTCCTGTATCAAAAATTGCCGACGGAAGGCTCAGAAACTATCTTGATATCAACCTTACCTATGGGTTTAACAGGCTTCCGGGTGAAATAATCCTTTTAAATGACAAATATGGCATGAAGGGATTAAGCAACAATGACCTCACGGGACAAAAAAGATTTATTACCGGCTGGGAATCTGTATATTACACCCCATGGTATATTTATGGATTTGCCACAGCAATTTATGCCTTTGCAGATTTTGGAATTCTTGCCGGCAAAGACCAAAGTTTTATCAGGAGTAAAGTATATACCGGAGTCGGATTGGGGGTTAGAATAAGAAATGAGAACCTGGTATTCAATACTTTACAACTTCAGGTCACATATTTCCCGCGCCCACCTGCTGGTGCTGATAACTTAGAATTTTCAAGCTCAGGAATACCTGAGTTACAACTTGACGGGTTTTATACAACTGCACCGGTAATACCTTCTTTCTACTAAAATGTTTATACTTAATTTATGCTCTGTCAGAAGAAGTAAATTTTGAAAGAACATGTGGAAGAAAAATAACGATATTTGCTTTTAATTCTTATTTATCATGGATGAAATACTTCAGCAACCTGCATTCAATAAAAATGTTTTGGAGTTTCTAACTGTCGCTAATGATTATTGCTTATTCATTGAAGGATCCCATAAATACGAGCTGAACGATATCATTTCATATGTACAGAAAATATGCCCACTACTCTATTTAAAAGGCTCCATATTACCAAAAACACATACTGAATATCCCGAAGCCAATGAAAGATTTGTCACTGAAGAAAACTGGGAAATCATTTACCACGACTTACTTGGCAAATTCCAGGATGACGACCGGTTCTGGTATTTAGATGAGTGGTTTTTTATTGACAATGAACTTTCCAAAGGATCCATTTCCGAATTTTTAGCAGATATCTATCAGGATTTGAAGGACTTTGTTATGCTTTACCAGAAAAACTCCCTGGATGCTAAGCAAAATGCCATTCAATCTGTGAAAGAACTATTTGCACGCAATTGGGGATATAAAGTAATTCTAGTTCAAAAAACGATTCATTACCATTTGTTTAAAGATTCAGGCCAACCCCTTACTTAATATCTGTTTTGCGCCTTTTCTCTTTTTACTGTTGTTAATCATTTAGCAAAAGATTCTTAACTTTGTAGACTTTATTTGATCTAAATAACAACTAATGACAACGCTGCGGGAACTGAAACAAGGAGAAAAAGGCATCATCACCAAAGTAAGAGGAAGAGGAGCTTTTCGCAGGAGAATAATGGAAATGGGTTTTATTAAAGGTAAAGAAGTTACCGTAATAAAATCTGCTCCATTAAAAGACCCTGTAGAATACAGGATCATGAATTATGAAGTATCATTGCGCCGAAGTGAAGCTGCCTTAATAGAAGTTGTTACACCTGGAATGGATAACCACAACCATATCCACAAAGTCTTTAACGGCCTCATTAACTCTAACTATTTAAAAACCAAAGCAAAAGAAAAGGGAAAGGTAATTGATGTAGCGCTTATTGGAAATCCAAATTCCGGCAAAACAACCTTATTCAACCACGTTTCAAGATCAAGAGAACATGTCGGGAACTATGGAGGCGTCACTGTAGATGCAAAAAAAGCCAAATTCAAATTTGAAGGATACACATTTAATATAACAGATCTTCCTGGAACCTACTCACTTACAGATTATTCACCTGAAGAACTTTATACCAGAAAATTTATTTTTAGCGAAGTCCCTGATATTGTAATCAACGTTATCGACGCTTCCAACCTGGAAAGAAATTTATACCTGACCACGCAACTCATCGACATGGATATCAAGGTGGTCATTGCGCTGAACATGTATGATGAACTGGAAAAAAGAGGTGATAGATTTGATTACGACGCCCTTGGGCAGATGCTTGGGATACCAATAATCCCAACAATAAGTTCCCAGAAAAAAGGATTCAGGCAACTTTTCAGGAAAGTGACAGAGGTATACGAAGATCAGGATACAACGGTAAGACACATACATGTCAATTATGGCAATGACATTGAAATGTCCCTCAAGAAAATTCAGGATATTCTCTGGGAAAACAAAAGGTTTTCAGACCGTTTATCATCAAGGTATTATGCTATTAAACTACTCGAAAGGGACAAATCCACAAATTTTTCATTGTCAAAGTTTGAGAATTACAAAAAAATATCTGAAACAACAAACTATGAGATAAGAAAACTGGAAACCCAATACAATGAAGATATTGAAACGCTTATTGCTGATGCCAAATTTGGATTTATAGCTGGTGCATTGAAAGAAACCTATGAGCCCAACAATGAGGAGTTGAAAACAAAAACAAAAAAAATAGATAAATATCTCACTAGCAAGTGGTTAAGTTATCCGATTTTTTTGTTTTTTATGTGGTTGACTTTTGAAGTAACATTTTACCTGGGCCAGTATCCAATGATGTGGATTGAAAATTTCGTTGCCTTTACAGGCAGATTCATTTCAGCCAATCTTCCTGAATCGGTAATAAGGGATGTACTAGTTGACGGAATAATCGGAGGCGTTGGGGGTGTAATCGTTTTTCTTCCCAATATCCTCATACTATTCCTCTTTATTTCCATCATGGAGGATACCGGCTATATGGCCAGAGTTGCCTTCATTTTAGACAAGTTGATGCATAAAATCGGGTTGCATGGTAAATCCTTTATTCCATTATTAATGGGCTTTGGCTGTAATGTGCCAGCCATTATGGCAACCAGAACAATTGAAAGCAAAAGTGACAGGATTGTTACGATTTTGATCAACCCTTTTATGTCTTGCAGTGCAAGATATCCGGTTTATGTTTTACTTATCAGTGCTTTTTTCGACAGCTATCGTGGATTAATTCTTTTCGGGATATACATGTTTGGCATTTTTACGGCATCCATCATGGCCCTGATTTTCAAAAAGACCATATTCAGGACCAAAGAAATGCCCTTTGTAATGGAACTACCTCCATACAGAATGCCTACCATCAGGTCAACCCTTCAGCACACCTGGTTCAGAGGCGAGCAATATTTAAAGAAAATGGGTGGTGTTATCTTAATCGCTTCGCTGATTATCTGGGCGCTTGGTTATTTCCCCAGAAACAATCAATTAAGAGAATCATTTGATGAAAAGATCACTGCCACAGAAAAGCTTTATGAAATAAAAATCCAGAAATCAGTTCAAAACCAACAACTTGCAAGAAGTCTTGTAGTTGAAAAAGATAAGGTTATAGACAGTTTGCACATTCAAAAAAACAGCAGTTTGCAAGAAGCTTCTTATATTGGGACAATAGGAAAAACAATCGAACCTGTAATCACCCCCCTTGGTTTCAACTGGAAAATGGGGGTTAGCCTTATTGCAGGAATTGCAGCGAAAGAAATTGTCGTCAGTACACTCGGGGTACTTTACCAGGTAGATGATAATGCCACAACCTCCGGCCTGACTGAAAAGTTAACTACAAAAGATGCCAATAGCTTTATTTTAACCCCACTAGCGGCTTTGAGTTTTATGATCTTTATACTGCTTTATGTGCCATGTGTAGCTGTTCTTGCTGTTGTTAAAAAGGAAACAGGAAGTTGGAAGTGGTCATTGTTTCTGGCATTCTATACTACCAGCCTTGCCTGGATTATTTCATTTACATTTTATCAGTTGGGCTCGCTCCTCCAATAGTTATTACTGCCGGGATTTCTCATCCAACCTGTTTAGTCCTCCAATGGCTTTTGAATGATTGGGTTGTACCTGGAGCGTTTGGTTATAATTTCTTCTGGCATCATCTAAATTCCCTTCAAGCTCAAAACAATAACCTTTATTATAATATGCATCCGCATACATGGGATCAATTTCTATTACCTGACTGAAATACTCCCTTGCAATTGTAAAATTCTCATTAATTACCAGTTCAATATATCCAATATTATACAATGCAAATTTGTTTCCGGGATCTATTTGCAAAATTTTATGATAGTTTTCCTGGGCAGATTCAAAATCTTCATTTTCCTGATAAAACATTGCAAGGGCATACAATGCTTCTATACTTTCAGGCTCAATCCTCAGAGCACTGTTGAAGTAATCAACAGCGATTCTGTCATTCTTTAACGAGTATAACAACCCCAATTGCATATATGCTCCATAAAAAGTCCCATCCTGCTCAATCGTCCTGATCATACTACCTATTGCACTGTTGGTATCACCCATTTCCAGGAAGGCATATCCCTTGATGAAATATGCCCGCGGATTGACTGATTGATTTTCAATGGCCCTGTTGGTCAGTTTCCGGACCTTTTCATAATCTTTTATGATAAGACTCAATTCAGCGAGTTTTAAAATGGCATCATTGTTTGTCGGGTCTATCTCAATTGCTTTCTCCAGGGATTCTTTGCAGTTTTTTATCTTTCCAAGTGATAAATAAATATCAGATAAGGATATGTAATAATCAGGATTCCGGGGATTCAGCACTATTGCTTTACGGATGCTTGCAAGTGCATCATTAAATTGTTCTCTCTCAAGCAAAAGCATTGCCTTTTGATCAAACAATTCAGGATTCAGAGAATCAACTTTAATTTGATCATTGATGGTTTCTAACTGATCCTTAGGGTTTCCGGACAAAACATCCCCACCAGAATCAGACTGCTTTTGCTGGTTACATGATGAAATGATCAGAAAAAAGCTTGCAATCATCAGACATAGATGCAATCCATAAGGTCTAAAATTCATCTTATCAAGATTCAGGGTTAACATTTCCGGAAAGTTTTTGCTTTATTTTCGTCTCAAGTTCTTCAGACAATTCAGGATTATCAAGCAATAATGCTTTAACAGCATCTCTTCCCTGTCCCAGTTTCGTATCACCATAACTGAACCAGGATCCGCTTTTATTGATAATATTGTGATCAACGCCCAGATCAATGATTTCTCCTGTTTTTGAGATTCCTTCCCCATATACTATATCGAACTCGGCTTTCCTGAATGGTGGGGCTACTTTGTTCTTGACAATCTTTACCCTTACTCTGTTTCCTGTAATTTCTTCTCCGGTTTTTATCTGATTTGTTCTTCTGATATCAATTCTCAGGGAAGTATAAAACTTTAGTGCATTTCCTCCTGTTGTAGTTTCGGGGTTTCCGAACATCACGCCGATCTTTTCACGAAGCTGATTAATAAATATACAGATTGTACCTGTCTTACTGATCGTTGCTGTCAGTTTTCTGAGGGCTTGTGACATAAGCCTGGCCTGAAGCCCCATTTTGGAATCTCCCATCTCGCCTTCTATTTCACTCTTGGGCGTCAGGGCTGCCACCGAATCAATGACAATGATATCAATTGCTCCCGACCGAATTAGATTATCTACTATCTCAAGGGCCTGTTCGCCATTATCGGGCTGGGAGACCAGGAGGTTTTCAATATCGATACCCAGTTTCTTGGCATAAAACCTGTCGAAAGCATGCTCAGCATCTATAAAGGCAGCAATTCCCCCACTTTTTTGGGCTTCAGCAATGGCATGCAATGCCAGGGTTGTTTTTCCTGAAGATTCAGGGCCATATATTTCAACAACTCTTCCCCGCGGATAACCACCTATACCAAGTGCCTGATCGAGGGAAATGGACCCTGAAGATATCGAGGGAACATCGACAACAGCCTGATCTCCCAGTTTCATAATGGTGCCTTTACCAAAATTTTTCTCAATATTTCCCAGGGTCATATCCAAAGCCTTCAACTTATCCTGTCTGGCTTTGTCTTCAGTATTCGATTTTGCCATAAATTCGGGTTATTTATATGAATAATTAATTATATTCACTGAGGATCTGCTCAGTATGAGCTTTTGTTTTTACCTTTTCAAATATCTTCTCAATTTTACCCTCTTCGGATATGATGAAGGTTGTTCTGTTTATTCCTTCATAGGATTTTCCCATGAATTTCTTAGGTCCCCAAACACCATATGCATGAATAATTTCCTTGTTCACATCAGGAATAAGTGGAAAAGGAAGATTGTATTTTGAAGCAAATTTTTCATGAGATGATTCACTATCTGCACTTATTCCAACAACCTTAAACCCCTGATTAAGCAAATCGCTGTAATTGTCCCTGAGGTTGCATGCTTCCGCAGTACATCCAGGTGTGTCATCTTTAGGATAAAAATATAAAATAACCTTTGATCCTTTTAATTGATTAAGTGCGAGTTTATTCCCATTTTGGTCAACACCTGAAAAATCAGGAGCAACATCGCCAATTTTCAGTTTCATCATAACATGTTCCTTTCCGGCTAATGCAAATATAGCCAAATTAAAGTGAGTTTATTTTTAAGGTTAGTACTAAATTATTAACAAATATTCCCCTTATTGGTTGACTTTTTTTTGATAATAGCGGCAATGGCTTTTAAAATCACATTTGTCACAATGAGGCTTTCTGGCCTTACAAACATACCTGCCATGAAGAATAAGCCAGTGATGGGCCAGGGGAATAAGTTTTTCGGGAATATGTTTCACCAGTTGCTTCTCTGCTTCCAGTGTAGTTTTGGCCCTGTATGTCAACCCCAATCTTGCAGACACCCTAAACACATGCGTATCAACAGGCATAGCAGGCTGTTTAAATACCACTGAAGCAATAACATTGGCAGTTTTCCTGCCAACCCCCGGAAGCGTTTGCAATTCTTTCACATGATCCGGTAATATTCCATTGAATTCATTGTTCAGAACACGGGCCATTCCAATCAGGTTCCTGGCTTTGTTGTTGGGATAAGAACAGCTTTTTATAACATCATAAACAGCCTCTGGAGTAGCAACTTCAAGGGTTTGGGGATCCGGAAATGCTTTAAAAAATTCCGGGGTTATCATGTTTACCCTTTTGTCTGTGCACTGTGCCGAAAGAATGACGGCCACGATAAGCTCATAAGGGTTGGAATAAACCAGCTCAGTTTCAGGTTCGGGTTGATTTTTCTGAAAATAACTGATAATATATTCGAAACGTTCTTTTCTAGTCACTTTTTATCAATTAAAAAACCCCGTCATAAGACGGGGCCAACCAATAACTATTAACCTAATTGAGAATGATTCTCAAAATTTCAGAGTTGCCTGAAAAATGCAATTCCAGAGCTTTCGAATAATTCATTATATTTCTGATCAAATGATCACCGGGCACTTCATCGAGATCGCCAGCATCATTGTATCCGAAATTAAATTCAGCTGCCTGATTTAGAGGAGTATAGGTTTTTTTCATATAAGACCGTTTTGATTTGACTTTCAGTTACACGAAGATAACGGAAATCAATCCGGTTTTATTTTCCTCCCAGGTAGAATTATCAGGCAGAAAGAATTACATTCTTTTCTTTCACAAGTTTTCTAAGATTTATAAGTGCATACCGCATCCTTCCCAGGGCAGTATTGATGCTTACATCTGTAATCTCAGCTATATCTTTAAAACTCATATCGGAATAATGCCTCATGTACAATACCTCCTTTTGTTCCGGCGGCAGGAACTCGATCAACTTTCGCACATCCTTATGAATCTGCTCATTAATAATCCTGTCTTCTATTGAATCATCAGTTAATCTTAAGGTATCAAATATGTCAAAGTTCTCGCTGTCATTATCTATTACAGGCATTCTCTTTGACTTGCGGAAATAATCGATAATGAGATTATGAGCAATTCGCATCACCCACTGGATAAACTTGCCTTCTTCTTTATAGGAACCGGCTCTGATGGTATTGATCACCTTGATGAATGTATCCTGGAAAATATCATCAGCCAGTTGTTTATCCTTAACAACCATAAGAATATAAGCATATACCCTGTTCTTGTGTCTGTGAATAAGGAGCTCAAGACTGTTTTGATTACCTTGCAAATATTGCTTGATTAGCTCTTTATCGCTAAGCTTCGTGGCTTTCATAGGCCTCCCTTTTTAGTCTGATGTTGTTTAAAAAGGGTAAATATTTACTCGATAATCGTCCTCCTAAATTTGGAAAGTTAAAAATACTGCAGCTATATTACATTATAGCTACCTATTATTACTATGCAAATATAAAGATAAATTCAAGAAAAGCAAAATTTTTAGATAATTTTACACTTTTTTACGAGGTAATCCCAATGACTGTTTCAAATCAACATAGACCTGCCAAAGATTATATAACCATAAAAGGTGCCAGGGTTCACAACCTCAAAAATATAGATGTTCTTATTCCAAGAAATAAATTTACAGTGATCACTGGTTTGTCCGGTTCCGGTAAATCCTCCCTGGCTTTTGACACCCTTTATGCTGATGGCCAGAGGAGATACGTTGAAAGCCTCAGTTCTTATGCACGTCAGTTTCTCGGAAGGATGAGCAAGCCAGAGGTGGATTACATCATCGGGGTATCACCCGCTATCGCTATAGAACAAAAGGTTAACACAAGAAATCCAAGGTCCACAGTAGGAACATCTACAGAAATTTATGAATACTTAAAGCTATTATACGCAAGAATTGGAAAAACCTACTCCCCTGTTTCGGGTAAAATGGTAAAAAGGCACACGGTAACAGATGTTACTAATTTCATGATGGAGATGCCTCCTGACACGAAAGTAATGATCGTTGCACCTGTTTCATTAAATCAAAAGAGAACAGCTTCTGATCTTCTCCCGATGCTTATGCAACAAGGGTTTTCCAGGGTGCTTATCGACAATGACATACATAAAATTAATAATTTGGATCCTGATTTAATCGCCATTATTAACAAAAACAAAAATATCAATGTGCTCATTGACAGAGTAATTATAGCAGATAATCAAGACACACGATCCAGGATGGCAGATTCTGTCCAAACTGCTTTTTACGAAGGCAACGGACAATGTAAGATCATCAATGCCGCGGATTTTAGCAGATGGCAGTTTTCAAACAATTTTGAATTGGATGGAATTAAATTTGAGAAACCAACCATTAATTTATTTACATTTAATAATCCTTATGGTGCATGTAAAACATGTGAGGGATTTGGAAGCATCATTGGAATTGATGAAGGCCTTGTAATCCCAAACAAAGGCCTTTCTGTTTTTGAAGATGCCATCGCTTGCTGGAAAGGAGAAAAAATGAGCAAGTGGAAAAATGAGCTTATTATGCATGCATATAAGTTTGATTTTCCTGTTCATAAGCCTTACTTCCAGTTAAGTGAAGATCAAAAAAAATTACTCTGGACAGGAAATTCTCATTTTGAAGGCCTTAACAGATTTTTTCAATACCTTGAGGAAAAATCATACAAAATCCAATATCGTGTTATGCTATCCAGATATCGTGGCAAAACTGTTTGTCCGGATTGCAATGGCACAAGACTCAGGAAAGATGCCAGCTATGTAAAAATCTCAGGCAAAAGCATAAGTGAGCTTGTGCTTATGAATATCCGGGCTTTAAAGAACTTTTTTATCAATCTCAAACTAAATGAACACGAAAAGATAATTAGCCAAAGATTGTTGACTGAAATAATAAACAGGCTGTCGTTCCTCAACGAAGTCGGATTGGGATATTTAACCCTTAACCGGTTATCATCCAGCCTGTCCGGAGGTGAATCCCAAAGGATAAAACTTGCCAATTCACTGGGAAGCAGCCTTGTAGGATCCATGTATATCCTTGACGAGCCCAGTATTGGTTTGCATCCACGCGATACGGACAGGCTTATAAAAGTACTCAAACAATTGCGTGATATCGGCAATACAGTTATTGTAGTTGAACATGATAAAGATATCATTGAAGCTGCGGATTACATTATCGATATGGGGCCAATGGCAGGCAGTTACGGAGGTGAAGTTGTCTTTCAGGGAAAAATTGAAGATCTTTATAACCATCCCGACGGACTAACAGGTCAGTACCTTAGCAAAACGGTCAGCATCCCGGTGCCTTCCTCAAGAAGAAAATGGAAGCATTATATAGAGGTTCAGGGTGCCCATGAAAATAACCTCAGGTATCTTGATGTTAGATTCCCATTGAATATTTTTACGGTCGTAACCGGTGTCAGCGGGTCGGGAAAATCTTCACTCGTAAGGGACGTATTCTATCCTGCAATAAGAAAGGTTCATGGCGGTTACGGTGGCAGATCAGGAAAATTAAATGCCATTAAGGGCGACACTGATCTCATCACAAACGTTGAACTTGTAGATCAGAATCCCATCGGCAGGTCTTCCAGATCAAATCCTGCGACTTACTTAAAAGCTTTTGATGACATAAGAACAATTTTTGCAACTCAACAACTGTCAAAGATCAGGGGATATAAACCGGGGTATTTTTCATTCAATATTCCCGGCGGCAGATGTGAAGAATGTGAAGGAGAAGGCGTTGTTAAGATTGAAATGCAGTTTATGGCAGATATATTTTTGCCATGTGAAGCCTGCAATGGCAAACGATTTAAAAATGAAGTACTTGATGTCAAATATAAGGAAAAGGATATTTCAGAAATTTTGAATATGACCGTTGATGATGCCCTTGGATTTTTTAATAACAGTTCCAATGGTAACACTATAGAAAAAAGAATTATATCCAAACTAAAACCATTACAGGATGTTGGATTGGGATACCTTCATATTGGACAGCCCTCCAGTACATTAAGCGGCGGAGAAGCACAAAGAATTAAACTTGCATTTTTTCTTTCTAAGGGAGAAAATCAGCCCCCTACCCTGTTCATATTTGATGAGCCTACCACAGGTCTCCATTTCCACGATATCAACCATCTTTTAAAAGCTTTTTATGCACTTCTTGAAAAAGGCCACAGTATAATCGTAATAGAGCATAATCTGGAAATAATTAAATCTGCAGATTGGATCATTGACCTTGGTCCTGATGGTGGTCTGGATGGTGGAAAAATTTTATTTGAAGGGACACCGGAAGACCTTGTCAAATCAGAAAACTCTTATACAGCTGCCCATCTCAGGAAATTATCATAAAAAAAAAGAAGCGATGTTTCCACCACTTCTTTTTAAAAGGCTTGTTGACTAAGTTAGCGTTCAATATTTGATTTTAGTTGCTTCCCAAAAAAACATTCCGGAAACCGATCTGCTCTTTGTGGACTTCCGGAATGCAAAACCCAAATCTTATAAATTACGATCCATTGACAAAAATACAGTTTATTGTAAGTCTCGTCAATTAGGGATAGCCCAGAAATGAAGCATGAAGGTTTACGTATAATCGCTACGTATAATTACTTAGTAAAAGGATCCTTGAGGTTAAATTTTTATGATTCCGTTCTGGATGGCATAAATGACAAGTTCAGCTGTGCTGAAAATGTTCAATTTTTTCATCAGATTGTGTTTGTGCGTTTCAACAGTTCTGATGCTGATAAAGAGCTTATCAGCAATCTGCTTATTGCTCATGCCCTGACTTAAAAACTTCAGAACTTCGAGTTCCCTTTCTGAAAGGGGTACATTATCTTTAAGTTTCTTTTCCTTCTCGGATTTAAGATAACTGCTCAGAAATTTTTCGGAAACTACGCCTTTCATGAATTTCTGGCCATTGTAAACCATATGGATGGCTTCAATAAGTTCATCTGTGCTGAAGTTTTTAGGAACATATCCATGCGCTCCTGCTTCAAACCCTTGGGTGATAAGCTCCTCATCAACATGAGAGGTATAGTAAACCACCTTTAAATGGGGATATTTTTCAGTAAGAATTTTTGTTAATTCGATCCCGGAAACCTCCGGCAGGTTGATATCCATAATGATCACCTCGGGCATCAGATATTCAACTTTGCGTTGGGCTTCATCAGCATCGAGGGCATATCCGACAACATCTAGTTCCTCGTATGGTTCCAGCAAAGTTTTGATACCCTTTATTACAACCTCATGGTCTTCAACAATAAGCAATTTGATTTTTTCCATCACATCCAACTTGATAACCAAAAAAGGTTTAATTTTTACGTAGTGTAAAGTTACTACTTTTTTCTTTAGAATTATTTATCCGCTCATAGAATTATTATTATTGGTAAGATTTAGTGCTGTAAGCCTGTATATTTATTATATTTGTTTACACTATTTGGAGGGTATTCACCATGGAAAGATTAAACATCTCTGTACTCCTTGTTGAAGACGATAAGATTTCAAGGGTTTTATATTCAAACTTTCTGAAAAAAATTGTTAGCAAAGTTTTTCTTGCAGAAGATGGTATCGAAGGCATTGAATTATTCAGGTCACACCAACCTGATTTGATCATCAGTGATATCAAAATGCCCAGGATGGATGGACTGGAGATGATACACGAAATAAGAAAAACAGACGATTCTATAAAAGTGTTATTTGTTTCAGGTCATAAGGATACAGATTATTTCATTAAATCAATTGAACTGGGTGTTTCAGGATATTTGTTAAAACCAATAGACCAAAATAAACTTAATAAGATCATCCAGGATATCGGTAAAACCCTCATACTCGACAAAAAAGTAAAAGAAACGGAAAAAAGGTTCAGGGACCTTGCCGAACTGCTTCCCGAAATCGTTTTTGAAACAGATCTTACCGGGAAATTGACTTTTGTTAACAAAAGGGCCCTTGAAATATTGGGATACACAACAGCAGATATTGAAGATGGGCTTATCCTTCATAAAGTAATACTTCCTGAGCTTGATTCCATCGAAAAAATTGATGGAATCCTCAACAATGCTCAGAAAAACGACCTGGAAAAAGAACTTGAAATTCGTGTCCGGACAAAAACCGGAAAAACCTTCCCTGCCCTGATGTATATTTCTTTTATATTGGAAGGTAAAGAAGCTGTTGGAATCCGTGGAGTAATGGTAAATATCAGCAAGCAAAAGCAAAATGAAAATGAGCTGAGAAGAAATCAGCAAACCATTGAAAGGATTTTACAGTCCTCGCCAGATCCTATCGTTGTAACCAACCTGAACTACGAGATAATAAAATATAACCAGGCAGCAAAAACATTATTTAGCAGAACATTTGATGGAGATTCATTTGGAAAGGTTTTGCTGGATATGATCGTGCTCGATCAACGGGAAAAAGCATACAAAGATTACAAGACCCTTGAGCACCATGATTTCATTAAAAATATTGAGTTTTCATTCCTGGATATTGATAAAAAAGAAATTTTCACAGAGGTCTCTGCCAGTGTTATTCGTGACAAAGATGGGAACCCTGATCTGATCGTCAGTATAATCAAAGATATTACTGAAAGAAAACAAATGATCAGGGAACTACAGCTTCTGAATATGGATCTTGAAAGCAAAGTAAAAGAAAGAACCCAGCTTCTCACCAATGAAATAGAAGAACGAAAACAGGCTGAGCAGGCCTTAATAGAAAGCCAGGAAAGACATAGCGCCCTTTCAAAAGCTGCATTTGAAGCAATAATTATCTCTGAAGATCAAGTTTGTCTCGAAACCAACCAGGCTGCCGTTGACCTTTTTGAATATTCTTACAATGAACTTACAGGAAAAAATTTATTTAATCTATTTGCAAATGAAAGTCATGATGCACTTGAAGCTTCTTTTTTAGAAAATAATGAGGATATAATTGAAGTTATAGCAAACAAGAAAAGCAAATCCAACTTTCCTGCAGAAATTCAATCAAAAAAATATAAATACAAGGATAAGGATGTTCGTGTAACAGCCATCAGGGATATCAGCCTCAGAAAATATGCTGAAAAGCTCCTCAGACAAAGAATACGATTTATTGAGCTGATCAACAAAACTTCTTCTGAATTTATCAGACTGGAAAATGTTGAAATTGATGAAGGCATTGAAAATACTCTCAAAGAGGTAGCTCGCTTTACAAATGCATCCAGGGGATATGTCTATCAGCTTAATATCGAAGAGAAGAAGTTCACGCTTTCTCATGAGTGGAGTTTTAAAAATATTAATTCCAGATCTGAAAAAATTAAAGACATTCCAATGATCTGGTTTGAAGGTATTTATGAAAGACTTGACAAGGGCGAGTTAGTAACAATGGATGATAAAACAATTAAAAAACTTGGACTTGGAGTTGACTTCAAAAATGCTCTGGATGCCTTAGATTTTCAATCATCCATCCATCTCCCGATGTTTATTGGCAGACTGCTTATTGGGTTTTATGGTTTTGATACAGTCAAAAAGAATCATCAATGGTCGGAGGAGGCGCTTAATGCCTATGAAATAACAGGTCAGATCATTGCCAATGCCATCCAAAGAAAGCGGTATGATGAGGAATTAATTAAAGCAAAAGACAAAGCAGAGGAATCTGATAAATCTAAATCTGTTTTTCTGGCAAATGTTTCCCACGAAATTCAAACGCCAATAAAAGCAATCATTTCTTTTGCCAATATGCTTCAAACGCCTGATCTCAGTATGAAAAGAAGGGCCGAGTTTTTACATATCATAAACAGCAACAGCCAGGCATTGCTGAACCTGACAAACGACATCCTTGAATTTACCAGGATAAGATCCAACATGCTCAAGCTTTTTCAAATCAATTTTGAACTCAACCTGTTCCTTCAGGAATTATATACAGTTTTCAACTCTCTTAAGGTTAAAAGGGGCAAGGAAAATATCAAATTAAACTTAAAAATTCCTAATAAGAACAAAACATGCATGATCAGTTCAGATCCCTCAAGACTGAAGCAGGTATTATCAAACCTTATTGAAAATGCTTTCAAATTTACCAACAAAGGACATGTTGAGTATGGTTATGAAAACGGCAACAACGGAACCATCAGATTTTTTGTAAACGACACCGGCCTTGGCATTTCAAAGAAGTACCAGAAATTAATTTTTGATCGTTTTATTCAGGAACCGAAACCATTAAATATCAAAAAAGAAGGAACAGGTCTTGGACTTGCTATTACCCACAGCCTTATTTCTCTTATGGATGGCAAAATTTGGGTGGAATCAGAATTGGGAAAGGGATCAACATTTTACTTCGAGATACCCAATATCATTGTACCGGTTGACAAGAAGAAAGAAATTCTCTCATGGGACAATAAACAGGTCTTAATTGTTGAAGAAGTGATTCAGGATTATATTCAACTTGAAGAAATATTGAAAGAAAGGATCAAAATCCTTTTTGTAGGAACTGGCAAACAAGCCCTTGAGATTTGTCGTAACAACAGAAGGATCAACCTGGTGCTGGTTGCATACTCATTACTGGTCAAAAGCAAGATGGAGTTGATACCTAAATTAAAGAAGATCAATCCTGAACTGACGATCATCGGAATGAAACAAAAGATGACACCCTCCGAAGTTGACTCGGAACTTATTGAACAAATGGATGATACGATTGAAAAGCCACTGGTACAGGAAGAGATCCTCCCGGTTTTGGATAAATATTTACGGAGCAAAATATGATCCGAAAAATACTTGTATTTCCGTTTCTCATAATTGTTTATGCTTACAGATACCTTATTTCACCTTTGACACCTGCCTCATGCCGTCATTTGCCAACCTGTTCTGAGTATGCTATAGAGGCATTAAAAAAGCACGGGCCAATTAAAGGTTCCTGGCTTGCTGTGAGAAGAATCTCCAAATGCCATCCCTGGGGAACAAGTGGCTTTGATCCGGTTCCGGAAAAATTTAAATTCAGGATTAAGGTAAAAAATATTAAAAGAAAAAAATAGAAAGGCCTTCCCGGGCTCCTCCATCAATCTTTAATGAGCCGGCAATTTGCGAAATAATATCTTGTCACCTGCTTCAATACCATGTTCCTGGCAGAACCCGGCATTGACCTCTACAGCAAATAATGATTTTATTTTGGAAGGGATCATCTCTTCCGAATAAGGCATGGTATATTCCTTTATATCTACTATTACTCCATTCTTATTGACATACATAATATCGAGGGAAATATGGGTATTTTTCATCCAAAAAGATAAATAGTCCTCTTCATCAAAAATAAAGATCATACCAACTGTATCCGGCATGGTATAACGGTACATTAACCCTCTGTTTCTCTCCGGAATATTATCAGCAACTGCAACATCAATACTGGTTATGGTGTCATTGGTGTCATTTTGCAAAAAGTATACCTTCCCCTCTATCAATAAAGGCTGTTGTGATGACTTATTCTGATGCTTTGGGGGTGTTGGCTTAAGAGGAAATAAAATAAAAATGAAAACAACAAGAGCCAGGAGGGCAATAATTAATAAGAGTACTCTTTTCTTTGTCATGGTTTATTGATTGGGCCCGCTGTATTCTACAAAGTTCCTTTCTGTTTCAAATAAGACTATATTCAAATCCATCTGAGGATCAATTACTTCTCTTAATATATTCCAGATAATCACTGCAATATTTTCCGCAGTTGGATTTAGATTCATAAATTCAATCGTATCAAGGTTAAGGTTTTTATGGTCAAAACGGTCGATTATAAATTCATCGATCAGATCCTGAAGAACCTTCATATCCATCACATAACCACTTTCAGTATCTATCCTGCCTGTGACCTTAACAATCAGGTCATAATTATGTCCGTGATAGTTTTCGTTGTTACAAACCCCAAATACTTCCTTGTTTTTACCCTCTTTCCAAACAGGATTATTTAAGCGATGTGCCGCATTGAAATGCGATTTTCTGCAAACCGTAACCCTCTGACCTACTAAAGATTCCATAAAAATTGATATTTATTATTCCGGTTAAAAATATATTTTTCAAATATCCTTCTGTTTTACAAACGAATGCTAAAACAAAAAGTTCACCTGTTCAATTGCTTATTACACGTCGATTACACGAAATTCAATCAAACCCGGGACACCTTTAAAATCTTCAATATACTTTTCAGATAAGTATTTCAAGCAGGTATTTTCTTTGGATATATTCAGGGTGACCAGATCATTAAAAACTTTGGCATAAAACTTTTCACTGATAACGATCCTGTTGGCTAAGGATTTACCCATCAACCTGGCTGTAAGGTCAATATCCTGGCCATAATAATCATTAGCACCTTTAAAAAAGGAAATATTATAAACTTCTGTGCAATAATGAATAGCCACTTTGCAATTAAGAAATATGTTTGGGATGGGATAATTTTTAATATTATCAATCGTAGCATAAATCTCTTCCAGCAACGCCAGATAATTGTTGTATGTTTCTTTAGAAGCAAGGTCTTCATCAGGTACGTAAAGCATCAACTCATCCCCTATCCCTTTTACAACATTTTCAGGTAAATCATTCAGGAAAGAAATAAAATTAAAGGTATTGTTCAGTTTTTTGCCCCAATCACTCAACCCTGTCTTGTATTTTATGTCAGTGGAGTTAATGATGTCGATAAAAAAGCAAACGCCTGGAGCCTTGGGGATCTTTTTTAACTTTTCTTCTATTTCCCGGGAATTCGGGTCTTTAAATGAATATAATTTACCATAGACATCAGATTTTTCAATTGCTTCACCCTGAGATTATATATGTCGAAAATGCTTGTAAAACCCGAAGTATCAAAATTTCCCCTTAATGGAATCCTGCAAATTGCACAAAGCAAAAGAAACATTGTTGGCTTTTGCTTTTTTAAGATACATCAACAAATCCTCAGCCCGGAACTCGACACATAATCAAGTTCTTTGCAATCCATAATGATGTTAATTGTTTTAAGATCATAAATATCGACCAGTTTTTTTCCAATATTCCGTAATTGGTCGTATCAGGCGCCCTTCAGTATTAATTATCAATGCTTTGTCCTTTAAAAGTTTCTACTGTAATTCTCATAATATCTTTTGCTATGAAATGGTTTTTACAATATTTAATATGTTCTTACCTTTTAACCACCGCACTCCCTAAGTGCATAAACCATGCCAGTTTTTTCACAAAATAAATGCCAAGCCCGCCGATTTGCCTGTCATCAACATCAACATCTTTAATTTGAGGCTCCTTTGCTTCCAGCATGTTGAATGGTTGTCCATCGTCTTCCACACAAATGTGAATTTCATTATTTTCTTTTTCAAGGCTTACAATTATTGAATGGTCCTTTTTGTCATCATAGGCATAAAAAACTATGTTTGTAATAATTTCTTCCAGGATGAGATTAATGTTCATGGTCTGTTTCATGGGTATTTTCCACAATGAAGAAACCCTGTCTAATTCCCTGATCATCAGTTCGAGATCTTTGATATCATTTTTAAGATGCAAACGGATCTTATCCATAATTAATAATATTTCAAAACCAACAGGGTAATATCATCTGACTGTTCTGCATGGCCAGTATGCTTTTTAATATCACCATACAAGCACTTTATCATACCTTTTAAATCTTTGTTAGCACAAACTTCCAGTGCAGCCTCCAACCTTTCATCCCCATATGCCTCTTCCTGCAAATTGAAGGCTTCATTAACACCATCGGTATAGAGGACCAGGATATCTCCTTTATTCATTTGAATTACAGACGAATTATAATCAATATCAACAAATAGCCCCAATGGTATGCCATGGGTTTCTTTCAGTTGCGATGGCTTTTTATTTGCACTGATCATATAAGGATAGTTGTGGCCAGCATTACAATAAAACAATTTTCCTGTAGAAAGTTCAATTATACCAAGGAAGAACGTCACAAACATTGCATTTTCATTGTCCCTGCACAACTCCTTGTTCATTTCTGATGCTATTTCTTCCGAATCATTAAAAACGCCCCCTTTTGCCCTGAAAAGGGTCCTGGTAATGGCCATAAATAATGATGCAGGAATACCTTTGCCCGATACGTCTCCAATAGCAAAACACAAATGATCCTCATCCATGAAAAAGAAGTCATATAGATCCCCACCGACATCCCGTGCCGGATCCAGTGTAGCAAAAACATCTATATCTTTTCTTTCAGGGAATGGAGGAAAAATGTTCGGAAGAATACCCTGTTGAATATCACGTGCGATTTTGACTTCACTTTCTATCTTTTCCTTCTCTGCCGTAGTAACCCTCAGATTCTCAATATAGTCTTTAAGGGCTTTTTGCATCGCCTTAAAAGATTCATTCAACTGTCCTATTTCATCTTTTGACTTTAAAGTAGGCAATAAAACGTCAAATTTTCCTGCACCTATTTCCCTGCTTGTTCTTGCAAGTCTGCAAAGCGGGTTGGTAATTCTTTCAGCAATAAAAATGATTAAAAGTATCAATAGAAAAATGCCCATGACACCAATAACTGCAAGATCCCTGTTTAGTCGATAAAGATCTGCATAAAGTTCATCCTGTGGTATAACAATTGCCAGGGACCATCCTGTGGAAGGTATTGGTGCAAAAAAAAGCAAGCCTTTCTTTTCCGTAAGAATGGATTTATATATTGTAAACCCGCTTTTACCCTCGATCATTGAACGGCCAATTTCCCTTAACTGGGGCATATTATTTCCCTCTGCAAGGCTAAAAATGCTTTCATTCATTATATACTCTTTCCGGGGATGGGTAATAATCGTACCATTCCTTGACAATAAAAAAGCATAACCACTCTCAAAAAACCGAAGTTCCGACATAACCTGTTTCAGCCATTCCAGTGAAATATCTATTGTCACAATTCCAATGACATTATCAGCTTCCATTATTGGAACAGAATATGTCGACATGATAATATTCCCACCTCCTTCATCATAATATGGTTCTGACCACAATGAAGTTTTCAATTCACGGGGTATTTGGTACCAATCCCATAGAAAGTAGTTGTATTCCTTTGTTCCCAGGTTCTCATACTTAATAGAATCTCCACTTTTATAATAATATGAAGCCTGATACAATACATTTTCATTATAAGCATTTGGTTCAAATGCAGCACAGGTACCAAATAATGGCTGATTGTTTTCCAACATAATGCGTTGAATTTTTTTTATCATGCTTGCATCGGGCCTGAATTCCTTGATGATTTCAGCCAGGCTTTCAGGTGGTTCCATCGATGAACGGAACAATACTTCCATTTTTTGGACGGCAGAAGATGCCTGACTGGCTACATTTTCCTTAACATTTTTCAGTAAAAGCTGTTTTGAAATCCAATGGTTATATATTAAAATTGCCGTAAAAACAAGAATTACCGCACTGGTAACCATGATTGAAATTTTTATTGCAAGTCTCTTTTTCAAGGATTTAAATTTATTTATCATGAGCTCCCACAAAGAAGGAGTTATAATCAGGAGAGCTGCTAATGGTATTATTCATTAAAAGTAAATTAACGCATGCATCAAATTTTTCGGGTTCAAGGATTATAGATAATTTCTGGTTAGTATCCTTTACAAATAAATCCCTCATTCTTTTCAACATCCATTCCTGGTGTGACCGATTTGACGGAATATTGTAGCGATACATATAATGTTGCACAACATCCAGGGTTTCCTCTGTGTTCAGGAAAGCATATTCCCAGCCGGCTATGGTGGCCTCAACAAAACGATCGCAAACTCCCTTGTTTTCCTGAAAATATACGTTTGAGCAATAAATGCCATCTTCAGGAATATCCATATCAAAATCCGCGAAGAAGAAACTGTTGAGTTCATTTTCATTGATGCCGCTATTAATGATCTGATGATATTCATTGTACCACATCACACACATGACATCCAAACCATTCATAAGAAACAGGTTTACAGTACTTTTTATCGGAAAAACATGGGCTTTAACCTTATGTTTCATTAAAAACACTTCCGGTAGTTCTCGAAAATCTGAATCCCAGACACCAATTCTCTTTCCCTTTAATTCTGCAGGATGATCTATTTCTAAAGTTTTCCTTGAAACAAAGACCAGTGCTGATCCTTTGCTCAACTGGGCAAGGTTTACAATAATATTTCCCTTATCATATGCTTTTATACTGCCGGACAAAAAATCACTGAAAAAATGGACAGTATCGCTACTATATGCCTTGCACACCGGTTTTGATGGCCCTCCGCACAAAATATTAACATGCAATCCGGCATCTTCATAAAACCCCTTTTCTAATGCCATATAATATCCTGCAAATTGAGACTGATGGGTCCAGTGAGGCAGGAAAGTAACACTATCAAGCTGCCCATAAATAACAAGGGCAAGGCCGAAACCGTGC
>JAGYLD010000035.1 GCA_018401355.1 Bacteroidales bacterium | reverse complement strand
ATCAGATATTTAATAATGTGCCCCAAAGTTTACAAGAGTAAACATATAAATGTGTACACCTTAGAACTTGAAGTTATGATTGTAAACAAATAAATGTGTATATTTGTAAACATAAATGATTGACAGGATTAAAAAAATATTGGCCGGCAACAATATTTCGCCTTCTAAGTTTGCAGACGAAATCGGTGTTCAGCGTTCTGCAGTGTCACATATTATGTCAGGTCGAAACAAACCGAGTCTGGATTTTATTATGAAGATACTTGACAGGTGGCCGGATATTTCTGCCGACTGGCTTATCAGGGGAAATGGAAAGATGAAAGCTGAGGCTAATTTATTCAGTGATACGGAAACCCAAAAGAAAGATTTTGTCCATGAAAAGCAAGTAAATCCAGCTAAAGCTTCTCAGGAGTCGTCTGTAGCTGATATTGTTCAGAGAACAGAGAAAAAAAGAGAATCAAAAAGCCTGGTAAAAGTAATTTTGCTCTATTCAGATCTTTCCTTTGAAGAATATTCTGCAGATTAAATTAAATCAAACCTTTCGAGTTTCGAAAAGAAGAAATCACTTTCTATAATTGCATTGTCATCGCTATCGGAACCATGAACAGCATTTTCCTGAATGTTTGTTCCGTAAAGCTTTCTTACCGTTCCTTCCTCTGCATTTGCAGGGTCTGTTGCGCCGATCACTCTCCTATATTCTTCAACTGCATTGTTCTTTTCCAGGATGGCAGCAACGATTGGACCAGATGACATGAAATCAACCAAATCATTATAAAAAGGTCTTTCCTTATGGACAGCATAAAATGCTTTTGCTTGCTCTTCCGATAATTTTAAATATTTCATGGCAATGATCCTGAAGCCGGCTTCATAGATTTTTGCCAGTATGGCTCCTGTATGTCCATTCTTTACAGCAGTTGGCTTGATCATTGTAAGTGTCCTGTTTCCATTCATAATTCAGCGGTTTTGAATATGTTTTAAATGTATGATTCCCGGCAAAAATAATGATTATTATATCCCGTTTAATTTCACGTGTATTGAAATTGTTAAATTTGATGGTGATTTACAAAAATTGCTTTGAATGAATGATAAAGAATTAAATGATTATCTGAAACCTGGTGTGAAAATTGTCGTTACCAGCCATTTTAATCCCGATGGAGACGCGATCGGCTCTGCCCTTGGTCTGTATATGTATTTGAGGAAAATTGGCCTGGATGCAGCTGTAATTGTCCCTAATGATTATCCTGATTTTTTAAAATGGCTTCCTGGTAATGATAAAGTACATATTTATGAGCATAACAACCAGGAAGTCAGTAGTTTAATATTAAATGCGGACTTGCTATTTTCGCTTGATTATAATAATCCTTCCAGGGTTGGAGGACTTGAAATTGTGCTCAGGAAATCAAAAGCCAGGAAAGTGCTGATCGACCATCACCTGCAACCTGATTTTGATTTCTTTGATAAAGTTATTTCTACCATCAATACTTCTTCTACTGCTGAATTGGTTTATAATTTCATCAAGAAATATTTCGATGAGGATATCAATCGTGAAATTGCTGAGTGTCTGTATGCCGGGATTTTAACTGACACCGGTTCATTCAGCTATTCCTGCAGCAATGAGCATACTTTCAGAGTGGTTGCGGATTTGTTTAGGCATGGCATCGATGGTGAGAAAATTCACAGGCAGATTTATAGTACGAATTCTGAGACAAGACTAAGACTATTGGGATATTGTCTGAGTGAAAAACTGGTGGTTATCAGTGAATATGTAACCGCTTATATAACATTGACAAAACAAGATTTGCAGGATTTTGAATATAAAACAGGTGATACAGAAGGAATAGTGAATTATGCTTTATCAATTAAAGGGATCCGCTTTGCTGCGATGTTTATTGAAAGAGATAATAAAATCAGAATATCATTCAGGTCAACAGGTGATTTCTCTGTCAATGAGTTTGCAAGAGAGCATTTTGAAGGTGGGGGGCATAAAAATGCTGCCGGAGGTGATTCTTATGATGATCTCGATAAAACAGTTCGGAAGTTCATGGATTTGCTTCCGAAATATATAAAACTAAAGAAATAATTTTTTCAGGATGACTTCAAAGAGACATTTTAACAAAATATTTTTTGTCTTGAATTTTATTTTTCTGCTCATTGTGATATCCTGCTGCAATCAGCAAGAAGAGAAGAAACGGTTTAACCCCTCAGAACTTAAGGAGCCCCTGATAGTGGCCAACAAACAAGTTGTAAAGACAGAGGCCGGACAAATTGAAGACTTTTTAGCCAGGTATAAATGGCCGGTAACAGAAACCGGAAGTGGATTAAAATATTTCATCTATAAAAATGGCGATGGGAATCAGGCCAGTGAGGGGGATAATGTTGTCCTGGAATATACTGTGAAGTTAATTACCGGAGAAGTGATTTATAGTTCTTCTAAAAAAGGACCTCTGAAATTCACAGTAGGCAAAGGAGAGGTGATAAGTGGCCTTGAAGAAGGAATTTTACTGCTCGGGAAAGGAGATCAAGCAAAATTTATTATACCTTCGCATCTGGGATATGGTCTTTTGGGTGATCAGGATAAGATTCCTCCTAAAGCAACATTGATTTACGATGTAAAACTTAAAGAAATCAATTGAATTTTTAAAATAAAATCAAGTAATTGTTATGAAAAAGAGTTTTCTTTTTAATGCAGCTGTATTTTTATTATTAGCTGGAATCATTGTTTCATGTGGTAATTCGCAATTCCGTGGATATGAAAAATCAGATACGGGATTGTATTATAAATTTCACAAAAAAGGTGATGATACTGCAAAAGCCAATATTGGCGATCTCGTTGTTGTCGATATGCTTTATTCCCTGGATGACTCAGTGCTTTTTGACAGCCGGAAGATTTCAAGGGAACTTGAGTTTCCTGTTGAACCTTCTCAATTTCAGGGAGATCTTTATGAAGGGCTTCTTATGATGGGTGAGGGGGACAGTGCTACTTTCCTTATCAGTGCAGATTCCTTTTATTTAATCACTGCACGGGCTCCAAAGCTTCCTCCTTTTGTTGACAGTGGAAGTTACATGACTTTCGAAATAGGTATGAAAAGTCTAATGTCTAAAGAGGAAAAGGCAAGGAGGGACCAGGAAATGCTTGATATGAGGAGAGAGCAGGAACAGGTAGACCTTAACAAGTATTTGGAAGACAATGATATCTCCGTAGAACCTACAAACAGTGGATTATACTATATCCCTGTAAAAAAGGGATCAGGAAGAAAAGCCAACAAAGGGGAAATGGTTAAAATCCATATGACTGTGAGCCTGATCGATGGAATGAAAATTTTTTCCACAAAGGACAGGGGAGAGCCTATTGAATATGAATTTGGAAGAAAATTTGATACGGAAGGACTGGAAGAAGCGGTTGGCATGATGAGAAAAGGTGGAAAGGCCAACCTTATTGTTCCGTCAAAAATCGCTTTTGGCGCACAACAAAGGGGGCAGGTCATTGAACCATATTCAACCTTACTTTATGAAGTTGAGCTTGTTGATATTCGGAACAAAGCAGCTTATGACAAGGAGCAAGAAGCCAAAAGAAATCAGCAACAGGCTGAACAAAATCAAATGGAAGGTCAGGAAGATGTTTTGCTCCAGAAATATCTGAAAGAAAATGATATTACTGCAAAACCACTGGAAAGTGGTTTGATCTACATTGAGCAGAAAAAAGGAACAGGACCACAGGCTGTTCCTGGTGTGAATGTTAAGGTTCATTACACAGGTAAATTGCTTGATGGTACTGTTTTTGACTCCTCCGTTGAGCGGGGTGAGCCATTTGGTTTTGTTTTAGGCCAGGGAAGGGTCATTAAAGGCTGGGATGAAGGTATTGCATTGATGCGTGAAGGCGGTAAAGCTACCCTGATTATTCCTTCTAGCCTTGGTTATGGATCAAGAGGCGCAGGGAACAGGATTCCACCGTTTTCAACATTGGTCTTTGATGTTGAACTTGTATCTGTAGAGTAACTTATTAAGGTTTTCTTTCTGCAATAAACCAAGGATTAAGCAGATCTTCACGATTGTATTGAAGTATTGTTTGATCTTTTGTCCTGATAACAGACCCACCGGAGTGCATGACTATTGCCTGGCCGGCGGCTGTATCCCATTCCATCGTAGGACCGAATCTTGGGTATATGTCGGCTGCCCCTTCTGCCACCTGGCAAAGCTTCAGTGAACTGCCCCGTGAAATGGTTTCAATATGCCCTTTCTCTGCTTCCAGCTTATGGATGAAGGCTTTTGTCTCTTTATTCATGTGTGAGCGGCTGGCAACAATGGTATATGGACGTTCAGGATTGCTAACAGGCAATTGACTGGATTTTACCAGGATGGTATCAATTCCTGATATGTTCTCACCATTTTCAATATCATCGGTTTTCCAGGCACCAAGGTCTTTCTCGGAAAAGTAGAGGGTTTTCAGTACCGGAGCATGTATTACACCGATAACAGGAATGCCTTCCTGTATCAGGGCAATATTGACCGTAAATTCACCATTTCTCTTAACAAATTCTTTTGTACCATCAAGCGGGTCTACTATCCATAACTTTTTCCATTGCTTCCGTTTCATATATGGAATGTTTTTACCCTCCTCACTGAGCACAGGTATTCCTGTTTTTATCAGGTCAGCCTCAATGATTTCATGTGAAGCTTTGTCTGCTTGTGTCAATGGACTATTATCATTCTTTTTCTCAACAGTAAATTCTGTTGTATAAATTTTCATGATCTTTTCCGAGGCCTTTAAGGAGGCTTTTATTGCAAGAAAAAGTAACTCTTTTGTACTGTAATTCATTGTCTTTTAGTTTTTCGTTCCTTTAATAATTCCTGAAGCTCAAACATTTCATCCCTTAATTTTGCTGCCTCAATGAAATCAAGTTCCTTGACCACTTTTTCGATTTGAGACCGTTTATCGGCAATGGCTTTTTCAATTTGCTCAACAGACATGTATTGGATGACAGGATCGGCTGCCAGGCTCATTTTTTCTTCTTCGACATAGGGTTTGGGCTCCCTGGATTTTTTGTCTGCAACTGCAGTCTGGCTCATAATGGCTTCTTTGCTTTTGATAATGGGCTTGGGAATGATGTTGTGTTTTTTATTGTATTCAATTTGCTTTTTTCTCCTTCTTTCCGTTTCGTCGATGGTTTTTTGCATGGAATCTGTTACATGGTCTGCATACATGACAACTTTACTGTTTATGTTTCTTGCGGCCCGTCCCGCAGTCTGGGTCAGTGATCTGTCCGATCTCAGGAAACCTTCCTTGTCAGCATCCAATATTGCGACCAGGCTGACTTCCGGAAGATCAAGACCTTCACGAAGCAGATTTACTCCAACAAGAACATCGATATTTCCCAGTCGCAGATCCCTGAGTGTTTCTACCCTGTCGAGCGTATCCACTTCGGAATGTATATACATTGATTTAATTCCAAGGTTCAGCAAGTATTTATTCAATTCCTCAGCCATTCTCTTGGTAAGCGTTGTTACAAGTGTTCTCTCGTGGCGTTGGACAACAATTTGTATTTCTTCCAACAAATCATCTATCTGGTTTTTACTTGGCTTAACAACAATTGGCGGGTCTATAAGTCCAGTTGGTCTGATAAGCTGCTCCACAATAACACCCTCGGAGCGCTGTATCTCATAATCGCCTGGTGTCGCTGTAACATAGATTGTTTGCCCGGTTAAATCCTCAAATTCATCAAATTTCAGGGGCCTGTTATCCATGGCAGAAGGCAACCTGAAACCATATTCGACAAGGTTTTGTTTCCTGGAGCGATCCCCCCCATACATTGCCCTCAACTGAGGTAAGGTAACATGGCTTTCATCAATGATCATTACGTAATCATCAGGAAAATAATCCAACAGGCAAAAAGGCCTCGTTCCGGCCGCCCTGCCATCAAAATATCTTGAGTAGTTTTCAATTCCGGAGCAATATCCCAGTTCTTTCAGCATTTCAAGATCATAGGTTACCCTGTCCTGAAGCCTTTTAGCCTCAATGTGCTTTCCAAGTTCCTTAAAAAATTGTACCTGCCTGAACATATCGCTTTGGATTTGATGCAGGGAATGCTTCATTTTATCTCTGGAAGTGACAAAAATGTTTGCGGGATATATGGAAACGGAATCCAGAACCTCTATGATCTTGCCTGAAACCGGATCAAAGCTTTCAATGTCTTCCACTTCATCGCCAAAGAAAACTATCCGGTAGGCATGGTCAGCATAGGCCGGAAAGATATCTACTGTATCACCCCTGACCCTGAATTTCCCCCGAATGAATTCTATCTCAGATCGTGAATACAATCCTTCAACTAATTGATGCAAGAGTTGGTTACGGGGAACAACTTCACTGGTTTTTATCCTGACAACATTACTGGTGAAATCATCAGGGTTCCCGATTCCATAAATGCAGGAAACGGAAGAAACGACAACTACATCTCTCTTTCCACTTAAAAGTGTAGAGGAGGTGCTTAATCGCAACTTTTCAATTTCATCATTGATGGAGAGGTCTTTTTCTATATATGTGTTGGTAACGGGTATATATGCTTCCGGTTGATAATAATCATAATATGAAACGAAATACTCTACAGCGTTTTCTGGAAAGAACTGCTTGAACTCTCCATATAATTGTGCTGCAAGGGTTTTGTTGTGGCTTAATACCAGGGCAGGCCTTTGAATTTTATCCAGGACATTGGCAATGGTGAATGTTTTTCCTGATCCAGTAACTCCCAGAAGTGTCTGAGCAGGATCTCCCCGTTCCAAACCTTCGGAAAGTTGTTTTATTGCTTCCGGCTGGTCCCCTGTGGGCTTGTATTCTGATGTCAGTTTGAAGTCCATAACTTGCAAAAATAAACTTCCTGGTCATTCCACCAACAAATTTGAACTGATCGGATAATGGTCCGAAAGGTCAATGACCTTATGGACATTAAAGTCCTGAGAAGCAAATGCCGGATCATAAAAAATGTAATCGATCCGGATAGGCGGAAGCTTTCCTGCATAAGTATTTCCATAACCAAAGCCGGATTCAATAAAGGCGTCTGTCATTTCTCCACGTATGGACCTGTATGCAAAGGATGCCGGTGTATCATTGAAATCCCCGCAAACGATAACTGGATATCTGCATTGCTCAATATGTGATGACAATTCTTTTGCCTGGATCGATCGGATTTTAAAAGCCTGACCTATCTTCCTGAATACACTCTTCGATCCTTCGGCGATGTCATTGTTGTTTCCCGGCTGGGTAGACATCTCTGAAACAAAGCGCAAGTCGGATTCCTGGAAACGAATGGACTCAAGATGAACATTGTATAACCTGATGGTATCCTTTTTAAATAGAAGATCTGTGAATATGGCAATGGTACGCTTATTGTCAATTGAAATATGGCCTGTTTGGATGATGGGATATGAGGATAGGGTCACAAGCGCATGTATCTTGTATTTCCACTGGTAATAATTCTTTTTATGGATGTAATCCAGGTTAAGTGACCCTCTCAGATCAGTGATAAATGATAAAGTATCCTTGCCCACGTAGTAAAATTCCTGCATACAAACTATATCAGGATCCTCTGAGAGAAGAAAATTAAAAATGTTTTCCCTGGTTTCCTTGTTTTGGATATGGAGATTGCTTTTTGCAAGATTCTGGACATTGTATGATACTATTTTGATGTTTTGGGACAGGTCAAGGCTTTTTGACTTTTTATTCAGGGCAAAATGCCTTTGAAAGGTGGAAAATCCCAGCGCCAGAAAAACAACGGATATAAGAAAATATTTTTTCCAGAGTATAATCCAAAAAATGGCAAAGAAAACATTCACAAGTAAAATAATTGGATAGGCGAGCCCGAAAAATGCCAGAAATGGAGAGTGTTGAGGACTGGCATATGGTGAAAGGTAGGTTGAAAGCAGGAAAAGGACAAATATCAGATTGATCAGAACCAGCAGCCTGATAAAAATGTTCTTTCTATTCTTTTTATTATTATTCACAACCAGGATAAAATGCTATCGTGATAGAAGCAATTTCCGTGTAAATATTCTATTCTCTGTTAAAATATTTAAAAAATACAGTCCATCAGGTCTGCTGCCGGCATCCCAGATAAAACGATGAAATCCCTCTTCCATTTTTTCACTTGACAGTTTTTCAACAAGCTCGCCCAGCGTATTAGTAATATTGACCGTTACCCGGCTTTTCCCAACCAGGTTAAAGCTGATCTCTGTCTTGTTCTGGAAAGGGTTAGGGAAGCTGTTTAGGTTTGTAATAAATTCTTCTTTGCTGTATTCGGGATCGGTCATTCCGGTGTTGATATCAACTACCGCAGTATATATTTCCTGATTATAACCACTGAATGTTCTGTCGTCCGTCCAAACAGGAATGATTTTACCGGCAAACATGTCTACCCCGATATAATCGCCAAAACGAACATTGCTGTTTGGTGTAAATCCAAAAAACGGAGAATCGCTGAGCTTGTGGTTTATCCAGGTGCTTCCTGCATCTTCGGATATGGCAAGATAGGCATTCATGAGCCCCACCTGTTCCCTTTCGTCATAATATATTACTGCAATAATACCAGATGTATCGCACATGATCATGGGCCAGTATTGGTCGTTGGTTGTAGCATCATTTACCCTTATTGGATTTTGCAACCAACTCTCACCTCCATTGTCTGAGCGTTGAAACCAGATATCTTCATTACCTGTTTTATCATCAGCCCACACCACATAAACATTGCCGCGCGTATCATGATGTGAATAGTCAACAGAAATATAAGGAAAAGAATAATAATCATTGTCATTTATGTAATCGATTACCTTATCCAGGCCAAAACTTTCACCACCATCATAAGATATATCAAACATAATGGCTCCGTTCAACCAGACCGCATATATTTCTCCATTAACGCCAGAGGCAACATTTGCACCTTGTCCGGAGCCAACATCACTCACATGAACAGTTGATGACCAGGTGTTTCCAAAATCTGCGGATTTCCTGAATTTAATTCCTTGGCTCGGTCCGAAGCTTCTCCAGATGATAAAGATGTTATCGTAAGTTGGGTTGGTCTCAACGGGGTCGTAGAAGATCCATTCCTTATCCTCACCTTGCAGGCCGCTTCCGGGGACAGCTGCTGTCTGCAAACTAAAGGTTTCGCCGTTATTCGTCGATTTATAGATCAGCATTTCCCGGTTGTAATTCTGGACCGGTTGCCGGGATGTACTGGAAATATAAAAGTTGCCCTCAGAATCGCTTGTAACGACCGGGTCACTCTGTGAAAGATGATCAGGCAACGGATCTGGAAGCAACTGTGATTCAGACCATGTCAGTCCGCCATCATGAGAATATGCATATCCAATCCGTCTAACCACATCCGGTTCCTGCCAGCCCATCCTGAAGTCTCTCCATGCTGCCACAACAATATCCGGGTTGACCCTGCTGATCCGCACAGAAGGCTCATTTTGTGGAGTGCTTTCATCTGTCAGGTTGATATTGGTATAAAATGAACCGCTTTGATCATAATTTTGAGGGAGAACATATAGGTTACGTTCTTTATAAAATGCATGCAATTCGTTATTGTTTGAATTTTGCTGCGCTGTAACAAAGACAACAAACAAAATAGAAATGAGGGTTGTAACAATTGTTTTCATGTGCCTGTTTATTTATTTCCCGACCTGAAAAGGAATTCTTTTTCTTCCTTTGTCAGGTGGTCATATCCATGCTTTGAAATTTTATCAAGGATAGCGTCTATCCTTTCTTCTTTATTTTTTTTCTTTTCATTAAACTCTTCATCACTTAATGGCCGTTCATATCGGAACCCTGACTTCGGTTTATTTTTCTTTTCTTTCAGGAATGGTTTCGTAAAGGATTTCAGGTTGATCCTGAAAATACCGCCAATGTCACGTCCTTTCTTGAGGAAGAAAATATAAAGGTAACCGTAAATGAATCCTCCGATGTGGGCAATATGTCCGCCGCTGTTAGAAGACCGGATCATGAAAAAATCTATAACGAAAAGGGCGATTGCCAGGTACAAAATTCTGATCCTTCCGATAAATAACAGGTTAATGGTATAATTGGGAACATAAAAAGAAATGGCTGTTACGATGGCCATAACTGATGCCGAGGCTCCCAATGCTCTTGAAATTGGCAAGTCAGCACTGAATACCGGAAAAATATTGTAAGCCAGGATATAAAGCAATGCTCCTGCCAACCCACCCCATAAGTATACTGCCAACAATTGCCTGGAATTTAGGTATTGGAGAAAAATCTGACCAAACCAAAAAAGCCATAGCATATTAAATAGAATATGAAAGAAGTTGATATGCAGGAACATATAGGATGCCAGGGTCCATGGCCGAATAAAGAGTGTGGGCAAATAAGCCGGTACGGCAAAATATTCTGTTATGGCACTGGCCACGATCCCATCGCTTGCATTAAACAGGAATGCAAATACCATAAGAACAGATATAAGTATCCATACCGCGACATTGATCAGAATAAGGTTGCGTAAAACGGATCCTGAGGTAAAAAAGCTTTTCAGGTCTCCAAAAGGATTTCTTTGTTTCTGATAGTAGTAATTCATGATTATTCCTGTTATACCTTATTAAGATCTTTTTTTCCAGTACCTGATTAAAAAGAACCCAAAAAGCATGCCTCCAATATGTGCAAAGTGTGCAACATTCGAGCCAGACTGGGAGAATCCAAGATAAAGCTCAATGGCACCATATATGATTACAAAATATTTTGCCTTTATGGGAAAGAAGAAGTAAAGATAAATCAAAGAGTTGGGAAACATCATACCAAAAGCAAGCAGTATCCCGAAAACCGCACCTGAAGCACCGATTACGACTGGTGCATTAAGAAAAGCATTGCGGTAATATGTCAGGAATTCGAGTCCTTTCTGAACAGCTAACTCTGGATTGGTGACACGCAATTCATTGAATTGATTGGCAAACCTGGTGTATTCTCCGCTTATTTCACTGAAATTTACAAATAATCCGGATTCATTGAAAAATGCCGTAATGGCGCTAACAGAGGGATTAGCCTGTATGGAATCGATAGCATTCAAGAGTGGACGGGCATCTACAAAGTAGAACACGAGGTAGTGGATGAGGGCTGCCCCCACACCTGTGACAAGAAAATAAATAACAAACCTTTTTGGTCCCCAAACATTTTCAAGAACATTTCCAAACATCCACAATGCGAACATGTTAAATAAAAGATGGGTGAAGTTCCCATGCATAAACATGTAGGAGAGGATTTGGTAGGGCTTGAACGAATCTGAAAAGAAGTAATGTAAGCCCAGTATTTCCCTTAAGTCAAATCTGCTGCTCAGTGCTATGGTAGCAAGGAAAAACAAACCATTAATGATCAAAAGGTTTTTAACAATAGGAGGCAGGAGTCTGAATCCCCTGGGTTTGTATTGATTGTCTGAATTCATCGATTTAACTTCTAATTATTAAACATCTGATCTATTTGGTCTAGTGGTAAAATTACCAGGGTATTTTTGCCGTCAGGCGATAACTCCGGGGATTTGCAGGAAAACAATTCATTGATCAGGTTTTCCATTTCTTCCTTTTGCATGTTTTTTCCTTGTTTTATTGCCATTCTGACAGCCATTGAACGGGCAAGGTTGGTTCGTTGTTCCAAATTTAAGTCGATCAGGTTTCTTTTAAAGGTTTCCAGGAAGTCTTCAAGCATTTCCTGCATGTTTTGATTACTTAAGCCAGTTGGCGTACCATTTATGATAAACGTATTTTTTCCTAAATGGTTTATACTAAATCCAAGAATTTCCAGGTCAGGTATCAATTCTTTAATGATCTCTGAGTCGCTGCTGCTGAATGTAACATTTTGAGGAAACAATTCCTGCTGGGAGGCTTGCTTTTGCTTTTCAAGCCGCTTCATAAACTGCTCATAAAGAATCCTTTGATGTGCTCTTTGCTGGTTGATGATCATCATCCCAGATTTAATGCTGCTGATGATGAATTTTCCCTTGAGCTGGGAAAGGAATTGAATTTCCTCTTCATAATGTGCAGTAATATTAAAAGTTTCATTGTCTTTAGGAGCATCGGATATTCCCTCATATATTTTTTCCCACCCTTTTTGGGGTGGTGTTTTAATACTTCGGTTATCAAAGGGATTGAATTCCTTGTGTTCCCTTGCAAAGGGGTTTTTTATGGGCTTACCCTCCCGGGGCATGCTCAGGTCGAGGCTTTGTTCTACATCAAAGTCTATGGTTGGTGTGATGTTGAATTTCCCAATGGCTTGTTTTACAGCAGATCTGAGTATGGCATAAATTAACTGGTTATCCTGGAAATTAACCTCTGTTTTTGTTGGGTGGATATTGACATCAATCCTGGAAGGATCAATATCAATAAAAATCACATAGGTTGGAAATGTTTCTTTCGGAAGCAATTCTGACAGGGCATTATCGACCGAGTGGTGAAGATAGGGGTGACGAATATAACGTCCATTTGTAAAGAAGAATTGATCTCCACGGGTTTTTTTGGCAAATTCTGGTTTGCCTATGTATCCATATATTGAAACTTCAGTGGTTTTTTGTTCAACAGGAAGCAATCTTTCCTTGTAATGATTACCAAGTATTGCAATTATCCTTTCTTTCTGGTTGGAGGGAGAAAGTTGAAATATGGGTTTATTATTGTGGAAAAGGTGCATTCCAACATTATGTTGCACAAGTGCTACCCGTTGAAACTCATCAATAATATGTCTTAATTCGGCCGTATTGGATTTCAGGAAGTTTCTTCTGGCAGGTACATTAAAGAAAAGGTTTTTCACGGAAACCGATGTTCCTGGTGAACTTTGACAGGGTGATTGTTTAATTATTCTGGAGCCTTCTATCTCAATACATGTACCCATTTCCTGATCCTTAAGCCTGGTTTTCATTTCTATCTGGGCAATGGCTGCAATGGATGCGAGGGCTTCCCCCCTGAATCCTAATGTCCTGATACAAAAGAGGTCTTTGGCCTCTTGTATTTTAGATGTGGCATGCCTTTCAAAGCACAGGACAGCATCTTTTTTTGTCATACCGCATCCATTATCGGTTACCTGTATCAGGGTCTTGCCTGCATCTTTTATGATCACACGTATTTCAGATGCACCGGCGTCCACAGCATTTTCAAGCAATTCTTTCAATGCAGAAGCAGGCCGCTGGATTACCTCACCGGCAGCAATCTGATTGGCAACAGAATCTGGAAGTTTATGAATGATATCAGCCATTATCCGACAAAATATGAAAGAAATTTATTAACAAAGTCAGTAAAGAATATCACATAAACGAAAAATATGATCATAAAAAGGTAAATCAGGAACCTGACTGTGTTAAAATTTTTGGTCGTGTCCTGTTTGCCCCTTCGCCATTGTCTATTAATATTGTATCGTAGATCCTCTTTTATGTCATTAACATTTTTAAGGCCTCCGGCCCTTTCTATTCGTTTTTTCCTTTCTTCCTCTTCCTCCTTTTCAGGATCCCAGTATCTTGGCTTGTAATCGAATTGTCTTGGTTTTGGCCTGTGGAAAAAAGAAATTTTCATGTTCTTGCTATATTTATTGCAAAAATACTCATTAAAATCAGATATCATAAATCACGTCAGGATATCATATCTCTTTGTATTATTGCTCAAATTGTTTGCTATGATTTCAGTTGGATAAACTTCTTGTTGTTGGCGACAGGGTATTGATAAAACCCCTGGCGGAAGAAAAAAAGACCAAATACATTCCTTTGCAGACCAAAGTGGGTGATTTGGCAATATTTTTACAAAAAGGTGCTATTGGGATCGTTTACGAAGAAGAAAAGTACTTCATTGTTTCCCAACATTCCATCCTGCTCCTGGAGAGAGATCTTGAATGATGAGTTTAATTTGTCTTGGCCAGTGCAGGAAATTTGACCTGCGCAAGGTAAAACGCTCCGAAAAATACCAGGTTATAAAATAGGCTTCCAAAAACTTCATTCAGGAAGAAAGAAACACCGTAACTGCCATTATTGAAAAATGCCAGTCCTGCTACGTATGCTTCCATAAGACCGGCGAAATTCATTGGGTAAAGGCCCATGGTTAACCATGATGAAAAGTTTGTAATAAGGAAAAATATGAGGGAAGCGAAAAGTGATCGGCTTAAAACACTGCCAAAGGAAATATTATTTCTTATCGACCATCCTATTAATACTGTAATCGCGAAGCCTATATACACCGCGATCATATCCATATGAAAACCAAGGATCAGGTCGCTCAGGAACATGGCTGCCACAGGTATAACAAATGCCATGTATTTCCTGCCAAGATATGCACCTCCAAATAATGCCATAGCAGCAATGGGTGTGAAATTTGGCCAGTGTGGTAAAAGCCTCATAAAGGCTCCGGTAATGATGATCGTGGAGATGGCAATAAACCTTGGAGTCAATATCTTTTGATTCATGGCGTTTTTTTTAGTTGTGTGTGCAAATTTAAAAAACTATTGATAAATGTTTCCTTTTTATTCTTTATTATTTTTGTCAAAATCTTCTTAAAATCAGCATATGCGAAAATTTATCATTCCGATGCTAATATTATTTGCAATGAATATTACAACTTCATGTATAGAAAAAGACGTTCAGGCCGATTTAATTGTTCACAATGCTCTAATTTATAAAGTGGACAGCACTTTTAGTACGGCAACAGCGATGGCCATTAAAGATGGAAAAATCCTTGCTGTCGGGAAGGATGCTGAATTAATGAAAAAATATATTTCTGAGGAAATTGTTGATTTAGATGGCGCTTTCATTTATCCTGGTTTCAATGATGCACATTGCCATTTTTACAGCTATGGTCTGGGGTTGTTAAAAAGGGCAGATCTTTCAGATACCAAATCCTTCGAAGAAGTTCTGGATAAGGTCAGGGAGCATCATGTCAATCATCCATCCGAATGGATTGAAGGACGTGGTTGGGATCAAAATGACTGGGAAGTAAAAGCATTTCCGGAAAAAGATAAGCTGGATGAATTGTTTCCTGATATACCTGTTATTTTAATCCGCATCGACGGACATGCTGCATTGGTTAATAGCGAAGCATTAAGACGCTCAGGTATTGATGAGAAAACAAAGGTGACAGGAGGGGAGGTCTTCCTGAAGAATGGCCGTCCAAGTGGAATACTTATTGATAATGCCATCGAACTTGTAAATGATGTAATTCCGGAAACTGACAGGCACAGACAGGCTGAGGGTTTACTGGCAGCTCAGCAAAATTGCATTAAAGCTGGTTTGACTTCGTTAACAGATGCAGGCCTGGAGTACAATGTGATTAAATTAATTGATTCCCTGCATGAAAATAATGAATTAAAGGTCCGGATCAATGCAATGCTGACACCCATGGACAAGGATTTTGATAAGGCTTTGAGTCAGGGTAAGGTCAATAACGGAAAATTGCAGGTCAACTCAATAAAATTATATGCCGATGGCGCACTCGGATCAAGAGGGGCTGCCATGATACAACCCTATTCAGATGATCCGGGGAATCACGGACTGGTTCTTTATCCTGATACTTTTTACCATGATATTTGTAAAAGGGCATACGATTTGGGTTTTCAGGTGAATACACATGCTATTGGGGACAGGGGAAACAGGATGATCCTTGATGTTTATGCCCAATATCTAAAAGGAAAAAATGACCGGCGCTGGCGGATTGAACATGCACAGGTAGTTCATCCTGATGATTTTGAAAAATTCGGGAAATACAGTATCATTCCTTCAATCCAGGCTACTCATGCTACTTCTGATATGTACTGGGCAGAAACCCGGGTTGGACCGGAACGGATCAGATCTGCTTATGCTTATCAGGATTTGTTGATGCAAAATGGCTGGTTGCCAAACGGAACGGATTTTCCAATTGAAAAAATCTATCCGCTGTTTACTTTTTATGCTTCTGTTGCCAGAAAAGACCTCGATGGGTGGCCATATGATGGTTTTCAGAAAGAAAATGCTCTTTCGCGCAAACAGGCACTGCAGTCAATTACTATTTGGCCGGCAAAAGCCAGTTTTGAAGAAAAAATGAAAGGTAGTATCGAACCAGGTAAATATGCTGACTTTGTCATCCTGAACAAAGATATTATGACTGTGCCGGAAAATGAAATTCCCTCTGCAATCATCCTTGGAACCTATATTGCCGGAGAGAAAGTGCATTAGACTATAAATTGATGGTTTTGAATTCATTCGTAGATAAAATCTGATCCGAATGCAATTATCATTTCATTGAATTTTTTCAGGTGCTCAGGTCCGTGTTTTGATATTTTAAGCCTTACAACATCGATTGGTTTAGGGTTTATGAGATATTTTGGCTTTTTGGAATAAAACTTATCTGCGTAACAAACGATCTTTTCGATATTTGTCACAGGGATCATTTCACGGTGGGGCAGAGGCAGGTTTTGTTCAAGAATGTTGTTTAGTGTTATACCGACTCCAACATGCCTTTCGCATACCGGTGCAATATCAATCAAACCATTTTCTTCCAGGATCTCCCGCCCAAGATAACCATGGGCAATGTATGGATGGGTTCCGAAACAACCGATTTTTGGAGCATAGGTTTTAAAAATTCCTATATCATGTAACATGGCAGCTATAAAAAGATCATCCATATCTATTTCCAACTCCGGATTGTTTTCTGCTACCCTGATGGCAAGTTTTGTAACGGAAATACTGTGTTTATATAAATAATTATAGGCCAGGGAATCTTCCTCATAATACTTTTTTAATATGTGGTCTGCAGTTGATGTCATTTTATGATGCCCATTTTTTTCATCAGAAAACTGGCATTTTTGTTGATGGAAATGCCTGGTTTTATTTTGTAATCGAATGTCAGGTTCCCTTTTTCAATCGTACTTTCAAAACAATAATTACAAACGATACCCGGATTTTGTTTTTCCAGGATGCCCAGCTGAATGTCGTGAGTGGCTATTATGGCAAGGCAATTGCTTTCAATAAGTTGTTGAATAAGGGCCATTGATCCACTGGTTTTATCATCGGAATTGGTTCCTTTTAACATCTCATCAATCAGGACCAGGGCATCATAACCTTGACTGATCTTATTGATGATCAAACTCAGACGTTCAAGTTCAGCAAAAAACAATGACTTGTTTTCCCTTAATGAATCAGAAAGGTGAATGGATGTAAGGATCTCCATAGGCTTGAAATTGAATTCATTTGCACAAACCGGACTGCCACATCTGGCCAAAATCATGTTTATCCCTACAGTCCTGAGATAAGTACTTTTCCCTGACATATTTGAGCCTGTGATCAGGTATATCCTGTCCTGGCATCCGAGATCAATGTCATTATGTATTCTTTGATTCTTTGGAATCAATGGATGACCCATGTGTTTTGAAATGATACAGTTGTTTTCCTCCTGGGGTTTAGGAAAATTGAAATCAGGATGGTTAAAATTAAAAGTTGCGAAGGAATTTATGAATTCGATATGACCCAGCATTTCAAACCACGATGCCATCTTATTTCCATACTTTTCAGTCCATTTCTTCAAGGTGTTGATCGTGAAAAAATCATACAAATACAAACTGTTAAGAAAAAAATAAACCAGGAGGTTCATTCTTCGGTCAAACATTTCTGAGATGTTTGACAACTTTTTGAATCCAAGATAGGCTTCACCGGATTGTTCATGAATGCCTTTCATAATTTCCGATGTAAATGATTTTTCAGAAATTGTTCTGAACATGGAAGCATATGCGGATAACTGATCCCTGTTACCGGAAACCGCTTTGTGGGCTTTTTGGATTTTCCTGCTGTATAGCCCTGCCAAAAAAAGATTAACCAGTACGGAGAGAATAATGAAAGAGTAAAATCCGGTAAAAATGTATATCAGGACAGACCCGGCAATGATAAGGGGGCCAAACCATCTCCAACCTGATGGGATTCCTTTCAGACAGGTCCTTATGGTTTCAAATCCATTGTCATTTGGTTCACCAGCCTCTTCTCTGGCTTCCAGGGCAAAAGCATGAAGTTCCTGACGCAAATGAATTTCGGGACTCAATTCCCTTATGGCTTCCTGATGCCGGGAAATAACATTTGAATTTAAGAATGGGGAATCGAGGACCCGGGCAAGACGGTTTCTGCCATAAGGTGTCCCTGTTCTGTTCACCAGGTGAAAGAGTGATTTATGCCCGAAGATATCCAGGTCTTCGGAATAGCCAATTGAGTTTATATATTCTTTTCCATCTGCCCAACGGGATGGGTTTCCATCCATGATCATAACTTCATTGTGGTTAATATCGGCAAGGTGCTTTGCATGTTGGGTCTTTCTTTTTAGGTATATATACCTTTTAATCAGGAAAATGAACAATGCAATTGTAATGAAAAATCCGGCCAGCCATGCCTGGTGATTGAATATCGCCCAGAAATAAATAATTACAAAAGATGCCAGAAAAGAGATTAACCTTGATACACTTAACCAGCCAAGGATTCTCTGCATTTTTCTAATGTATAATTCTTGTCTTTCAATCTTTTGCTGATATTTTTCTCTGGCTTTCATAGAAAAAATTATGGCAATAATCCAGAATTGGTGGCTGGACCAGGTGAAGCTGGCTAAACTTCTCCCTTTCCTTCCCTGATAACAATTGGGCTATCAACAGTACAATCTATAATGGTTGAAGGCATATTGTCGCCAAATCCTGCATCAATGACAATGTCCACCCTGTCCCTGAACTTTTCATAAATCAGTTCCGGGTCAGTAGTATATTCCAAAAGGTCATCTTCATCATGGACAGATGTTGACATGATGGGATTTCCAAGTAACCGGACGATCTCAACGGGGATGTTGTTATCGGGAACACGTATACCTACAGTCTTCTTTTTACTTTGAAAGATCTTTGGAACGTTGTTATTGGCACTTAAGATGAAAGTATAAGGACCTGGCAGATAGCTCTTCATCATTTTATAAATTGAATTGTCTATTGGCCTGGTAAAATCAGACAAGTGGCTTAGATTATGACATATGAAAGAAAAGTTGGCTTTTTGCTTTTTAATGCCTTTGATCCTGGCTATCTTTTCTACAGCTCTGGGTTGATAGATATCGCAGGCAAGTCCATAAATGGTATCGGTTGGACAAATGATGACACCTCCGTCTCTCAGGCATTCCACTACAGTATTTATTTGTCTTTCACTTGGTGTTTCCGGGTGTATCCTCAACAACATACAAACAACAACTATAAAATTGATCAATTAATTAAAATAAAAAAGGGAAAGCACCTTATATCGCACCGCTACGACCGCCTACCCTTGCTGCCTTCCGACCCTGGGGGAGTTCAGCGGGAGCTGGTCGTATAAGACTTTCCCGTTGCAAAGATACATTTTTTTAAGCATCTCCCAAATATGGCATTCTATTATTTTTTTTCCTAAGTTTGCATATAAACCCATTAAAACGCTTCTCATGGAAAATCAACAGTTATCATCAGGCAAGTATGCCCTTAATTACGGTTTAATTTTTGGCGTACTTATCATTGTTTACAGCCTTATTTTATTTATTGTGGATGTGGATTTTGAATCCATGCGTAATTTTGGTTATGTCAATTATGTAATCATTCTTATTGGTATGGTGTTGGGAATGAAGGCCTTCAGGAACAAGGCGTCCTCTATGACCTATGGAAAAGGGTTCGGGTTGGGATTTTTGATAGGGCTATATGCCTTTATACTGGTAGCTATTTATAGTTACATTTACTTTGTTGCCATCAACCCTGGAATAGTTGAAGAAATTATGCAAATGACAGAACAAAAAATGTTGGAGCAAAATCCAAACATGAGCGATTCTGAGATTGAAACAGCCCTGGAAATGACACAAAAATTTACCAGTCCTTTATGGATGACAATCTGGGGATTTGTTACCAATATCGTTGTGAGTTTGATCCTGGCATTGATCGTAGCCATATTTTTTGTTAAGAAAGAAAATCCGATGGAGCAAGCTGCTTAAAATGAACCAGATGGATATATCCATAATTGTACCGGCATATAACGAAGAAGAATCGATTCCCAGGTTATGCGACTGGATCAGTAAAGTGATGCAGTCGCATGGCTATTCCTGGGAAGCCATTATCATTGACGATGGAAGTAATGATGAAACCTGGCAGCGAATTGAGAAATTATCATTGGCAGATAAGAGGATCAAAGGTGTTAAGTTCAGGAGGAACTACGGGAAATCGGCAGCACTGAATATTGGTTTTCAGGAAGCCTCAGGTGATGTTATCATTACAATGGATGCAGACCTGCAGGATAGTCCTGAAGAAATTCCCGGCCTGTATGATATGATCACAAAGGAAGGGTTTGACCTGGTATCCGGTTGGAAGAAAAGAAGATATGATCCTGTTACAAAAACAATACCTTCAAAGTTCTTTAATGGAACCACCAGGATGGTATCGGGAATTAAACTGCATGATTTTAATTGTGGGCTGAAAGCATACCGGAAGAATGTTGTCAAAAGCATTGAAGTGTATGGGGAAATGCACCGTTATATCCCTGTTATAGCTAAATGGGCAGGATTTTCCAACATTGGTGAAAAAGTGGTCCAGCACAGACCCCGCGAATTTGGTGTTACCAAATTCGGATTTGAACGCTTTATCAATGGCTTTCTTGACCTGCTTTCCATCTCTTTCGTCAGCCGTTTCGGAAAACGGCCCATGCATTTTTTTGGTACCATTGGGAGCTTGTTTTTTCTTGGAGGTGGACTTATTTCACTGTATATCATTCTTGATAAAATTTTTGGGTGGAATGCCCAAAGGAGCATCACGGAGCAGCCCATTTTTTATCTTGCACTGATGGCCATGATCATAGGAGCCCAACTTTTTCTTGCTGGTTTCCTGGCAGAAATGATTTCACGCAGCTCACCAGAAAGAAACAGCTATATTATTGAAAAAACAGTTGGAACCTCAACCATTTCAAACGCAGATACGGATAAATAATCATGCATAAGCCAAAAAGGGTCATTATCGTGGGCTCTGCATATCCCCTGAGGGGAGGCGGCATCGCAACATTCAATGAACGCCTTGCCAAAGCATATCAGGATCAGGGACATTATGTGACGATATACAACTTTAAGCTTCAATATCCCGGATTTCTTTTTCCCGGAAAAACACAATATTCAGACGAAGAAGCTCCGGAAAACCTTGTAATCCTAAACAAGGTAAATTCAATCAACCCCCTGAACTGGAGAAAGACAGGCGGGGAAATCAAGGCATTATCCCCGGATCTTGTCATAATGCGTTACTGGCTTCCATTCATGGCACCTTGCCTCGGAACAATTGCCAGGGTCATCAGAAAAAACAATTTTACAAAGCTGATAGCCATTACTGATAATGTTATCCCCCATGAAAAAAGACCCGGAGACAAATCCCTGACCAGATATTTCCTGAAACAAATGGATGGTTTTGTTACCATGTCGCAATCTGTATTACAGGATTTGTCAAAGTTTGATACAAAGAAACCGAGGGAATATTGTCCACACCCCCTGTACGATAACTTTGGTGCTGCCATTCCAAAAAAGGAAGCGATCACGGCATTGGATCTGGATCCACAGTTCAGGTATATGATGTTTTTTGGTTTTGTGCGGGATTACAAAGGACTTGACCTTCTTATTGAGGCATTTGCAGATAAAAGACTTAGAGATATGCCATTAAAGCTTTTGGTAGCAGGTGAGTTTTATACAGATCCAAAACCATACAAAGAACTGGTAAAAAAGCATGGTTTGGATGATGTTATTGTGATGAAAAATGAGTTTATTCCTAATGCAGATGTGTCAAAATATTTTTCTGCCTGCGACCTTGTTGTTCAGCCCTATAAGAATGCTACACAATCCGGGGTTACTCAGGTTGCTTATCATTTTGAAAAACCGATGGTGGTTACAAATGTCGGGGCTTTGCCTGAAATGGTGCCGGATGGGAAAGTGGGATATGTAACCAATACGGATGCCGGAGAGATATCCGAGGCCATCCTGGATTTTTTTGAGAACAGCCGGGAAAAGGAATTTTTGCCTCATATCAGGCAGGAAAAGAAAAAATATTTATGGTCAAACATGATTGCTTCAATTGATTCGTTATTGGATCAGTTACCTTAATTGAATGTTTTATGATCATCAGGAGCAAAGCACCACTAAGGATAGGATTGGCAGGAGGCGGCACAGATGTTGCCCCGTACTCGGATATTTATGGCGGGGCCATCCTGAACGCGACGATAAGCATGTATGCCTATGCAACCATCGTACCGGGAAACAATGGTAAAATTGTGATACATTCCGTTGACAAGGATGAGCGATATGAGTATGACAGTGTTGAATCATTGCCGGTCAATGGTAAGCTTGATCTTCTAAGTGGCATTTATAACCGAATTGTCAGGCAATTCACAAAAGAAAGATTATCCTTTGAGCTTTCAACCTATGTTGATGCACCTCCGGGTTCCGGTCTCGGAACTTCCTCAACATTGGTGGTAACTGTCCTCGGTGCTTTTGCCGAATGGCTGAACCTACCTCTGGGAGAATATGACCTGGCCAGGGTAGCTTATGAGGTTGAACGTGTTGATCTGAATATGGCTGGAGGGAAGCAGGATCAATATGCTGCTACTTTTGGGGGGGTAAACTTCATGGAATTCTATAATGATGACAAGGTGATCGTGAACCCCCTCAGGATCAGAACTCAATATCTGAATGAACTGGCCCACAACCTGATACTTTACAATACTCGAACCAGCAGGCTCTCCTCGAGGATCATTGAACAACAATCCCAAAATATCCTGAGTAAAGATGCCACATCCATTGAGGCAACACACAAGCTCAAAGAGCAAGCCATCATGATGAAAGAGGCCATCCTGAAAGGAGAACTTGACCGGATCGGAGAGATACTCGATTTTGGTTGGCAGAATAAAAAGCTTATGGCTCCGGATATCTCCAATGAATGGATTGATGATATTTATCAGACTGCCATAAAAAGCGGGGCCCTGGGTGGGAAAATATCGGGTGCCGGTGGTGGTGGTTTTATGATTTTTTATTGCCCTGACAATACACGCTACAAAGTAATTGATGCCCTGCAAAAATTTGGTGGGGTTTCCCATAGATATGAGTTTGCTACCACAGGGATGACAAGTTGGAGCATTTAAAAGGGGTAGGGGATTCCAGAAAAACTAATTTGTGATTATTTTTTCAGTGTTGAGGTTTAAGTACCTTGTAAATTACATCTTCAGCTGTTATTTCATCATAAGTAAGAAGCCCATACCGTTTCACTTTCTCGTCAGGCATGGTTGCTATTAAATCAATGACTTCCACTTCGAATCCACCTTCTTTTAACCTTTCGGGATAATCCAATCCATATTCCCTGACATGATCACTTTGTCCGAAATGCTTCTCCCTTTCTGAAGGAGATGTAATTGATGAATCCTCGTAAGTTACCGCTCTTTTGATGTTGATGGGGGAGATGATGATACCCCAGCCACCTGGTTTGAGTACACGATAAAGTTCTTGCAATGCACGGACATCATCGTTTACATGTTCCATGGTGTGGTTGCAGAAAATAATATCAAAAGTATTTTCTTCAAAAGGGATTTCCTGAACATCAAGTTTAACCCTGGCCAATGGAGATTCGAGATCGGCGGAGTAATAATCAAGGTTTTTTAGTTTGCTGAACCTGCTGATGAAACAGTATTCAGGCGCAATATGCAATACCTTTGCCGGGTTTGCAAAGAATGAACTGTGTTCCTTTAAATAAAGCCACATTAAACGGTGTCTTTCCAGAGATAAACAATTGGGACACAGTGCATTTTCCCGGGTCTTTATCCTGCCATAAGGCAGGAACTTTTTATAATGTGATCCGCAAACAACACATTCAACATTGTCGCCCCGGTAAAATAATCCTACAATTCTTGCTATGAAATGGCTGAAACGCTGCAGGTATTTTCTGGGTATATACCTTATAATAACACTTATGATCTTTTTCATAAAAATGGTGATTGCGGCAAAATTAATACTTATTGGCAAACTGCCGGGCTAAT
>JAGYLD010000034.1 GCA_018401355.1 Bacteroidales bacterium | reverse complement strand
TTAGTGATGCAGGATAATTTAAAACATACACGCAACATTGGGATTATGGCCCACATCGACGCCGGTAAGACGACGACGACGGAGCGTATATTGTTTTATACAGGCATCAATTACAAGATCGGTGAAGTTCATGATGGTGCAGCTACCATGGACTGGATGGTACAGGAACAGGAAAGGGGAATAACAATCACTTCGGCTGCCACTACCGTTTTCTGGGATCTGGAAAAAGTAAAGCACAGGATCAATATCATAGATACCCCTGGCCATGTTGATTTTACTGTTGAAGTAGAGCGGTCACTTCGTGTTCTTGACGGTGCAATTGCTATATTCTGTGCTGTCGGAGGTGTGGAGCCCCAATCTGAAACAGTCTGGCGTCAGGCTGACAGGTACAAGATCCCCCGGATCAGTTATGTTAATAAACTCGACAGGTCAGGAGCAGATTTTCTCAGTGTCGTCAGTCAGATCAAAGATAAACTTCAGGCTAATCCAGTTCCTTTGCAGTTACCCATCGGAGCTGAAGATGATTTTAACGGCATCATAGACCTTATAGAAAATAAAGCTTACTCCTGGGATGAAAAAACACTTGGTGCAACCTACCAGGAAATTCCCATTCCGGAAGATATGCTTGACCAGGTTGAAGAATACAGGATCAAACTGATCGAAGGTGCAGCAGAAGAAAATGAAGCACTTTTCGAGAAATTCATGGAGGACCCATCATCCATTACCCCGGACGAACTGCACCATGAAATCAGAAGGGCCACATTATCCATGCGGATCACCCCTGTTCTTTGCGGTGCTTCTTTTAAGAACAAAGGGGTGCAAAAACTTATTGACGCTGTATGTCGCTATCTTCCTTCCCCGCTTGACATCCCTCCCATCAAAGGCTTAAATCCATTCACAGACAAAGAAGAAAGCCGCGCGCCATCCACAGAGGAGCCATTCAGCGCCCTGGCATTTAAAATAGCTTCCGACTCGTTCGTTGGAAGAATTGCTTATTTCAGGGTTTATTCCGGATCACTTGACGCAGGAAAGATTGTCCTTAACGTTAATACCGGGAAAAAAGAAAGAATAGCCAGGATCCTGCAAATGCATGCCAACAAAAGAAAACCCATGGACAAAATAGAAGCAGGTGAAATTGCTGCTGCCGTGGGATTTAAAGAAATTCGTACGGGTGACTCCCTCACCGACATAAAGCATCCGCTTTTACTTGAACAGATCAATTTCCCGGAGCCGGTGCTAAAACTGGCTGTTGAAGCAAAAATGCAGGATGACGTTGATAAGCTCAGCATTGCACTGGCTAAGATGGGTGAAGAAGACCCTACTTTTGATGTAAAAATCGATGAAGAAACAGGCCAAACCGTGATCAGCGGAATGGGTGAACTTCATCTGGAAGTTATCATCGACAGACTTAAAAGGGAATACAACCTGGGGGTTAACAAAGGAACACCACAGGTAGCTTATAAAGAAACCATCACTCAGACTATTGTCCACCACGAACTTTACAAAAAACAAACCGGAGGCAAGGGCAGATACGCAGATATAAAGATTGAAATCGGGCCTGGTGATGAAGATAAGCCAGGATTGGATTTTATCGATGCCACAAGGGGAGGCGTAATACCAAAAGAGTTTGTAAAAGCCGTTGAAAAAGGATTTAAAAACTCTATGCAGAATGGTGTCCTGGCAGGATTTTCATTGTATAACCTAAAGATAAAATTACTGGACGGACAAACACACCCCGTTGATTCAGATGCACTTTCCTTTGAAGCAGCTGCAGGACTTGCTTTCAGGACCGCATGCAAAAAAGCTTCACCAACCTTGCTGGAACCCGTCATGAAATTAATGGTGACAACACCAGACGAATATATCGGGGATATTACAAGCGATTTAAATAAAAGGCGTGGACAGCTTGACAATGTAGTCGCAGGCCAGAATGGGGTGCAGGAAATATATGCCAAAGTTCCTCTTGCAGAAATGTTCGGATATGTCACTGCCTTAAGGACCATCACCTCAGGCAGGGCAGTCTCCAACCTCGAATTTTCACATTATGCTGAAACACCGAGGGATATCACTGAAGATATTTTATACAAAATAAAAGGATACGTAGTTAATTTCTGATCAATCTAAAAATATAATTATAACGTGAGTCAGAGAATTAGAATAAAATTAAAATCATACGATTATAACCTGGTTGACAAATCAGCCGAGAAAATCGTAAAAACTGTAAAGTCGACTGGTGCCGTTGTCAGCGGTCCAATTCCGTTGCCTACGAACAAACAGATTTATACTGTAAACAGAGCGACATTTGTCAACAAAAAGTCAAGGGAACAGTTTCAGCTTTGCACTTACAAAAGACTGCTTGACATATACAGTACAACAACAAAAACCATTGATGCACTTATGAAGCTGGAGCTTCCAAGTGGTGTTGAAGTGGAGATAAAAGTCTAATAAATAGGCAAAAACAAGAAATAATGTCAGGAATAATTGGAAAAAAAATAGGGATGACCAGCATGTATGACCAGGAGGGGAAGAATGTACCCATCACGGTGATAGAAGCAGGCCCTTGTGTTGTTACGCAGGTGAAGACAAAGAACAATGACGGCTATGATGCCATTCAGTTGGCATTCGAAGACAAGAAAGAAAAGCACACGCCCAAAGCGCTGAGAGGCCATTATAAAAAAGCCGGAGTTCCGCCAAAAAAGGTCGTACGTGAATTCACAAGGTTCGAGGCCGGTCATGAAAAAAAATTCGGGGACGTATTAACAGTAGACATATTCATTGAAGGAGAGTTCATTGATGTTGTTGGATACTCCAAAGGGAAAGGATTCCAGGGTGTTGTTAAAAGACATGGCTTCAGCGGTGTCGGCCAGGCTACACACGGCCAGCACAATCGCCTCCGCGCGCCTGGTTCCATCGGAGCATCTTCTTATCCATCCAGAGTATTCAAAGGAATGAGGATGGCTGGAAGAATGGGCAACGACAGGGTCAAAATGATCAACCTCCAGATAATGAAGATCATCCCGGAAAAGAATCTCTTATTAATTAAAGGTGCCATTCCAGGGCCTAAAGGATCATACGTAATTGTTGAAAGATGGAGTTAGAAGTTTATAACATATCAGGAAAAAAGACTGACAAAAAGGTTAAGCTGAATACCAGCATTTTTGGGATCACTCCCAACGACCATGCCATCTATCTTGACACCAAGCATTATATGGCAAGTCAGCGTCAGGGTAGCCATAGCAGCAAAGAAAAAGCTGAAATTACTGGAAGTACCAGGAAAATAAAACGTCAGAAAGGAACAGGGACAGCAAGGGCTGGTAGTATTAAGAGCGGCATTTTCAGAGGTGGAGGCAGGATCTTTGGCCCCAAACCCAGGGATTACAGCTTCAAGCTTAATAAAAAGCTGAAAAAGCTGGCTCGTCGTTCTGCCCTGACTTATAAAGCAAAGGAAAAGAGTATAACCATCCTGGAAGATTTTAAATTTGAAGCTCCCAAAACAAAGGATTACCTCAACATGCTTATGAATCTGAATGTATCAGATAAAAAGACTTTGCTCATATTGCCGGAAGCAGATATGAATGTGGTCCTGTCTTCAAGAAATTTACAAAAGACCAAAGTTGTATTGGCTGATTCACTTAACACATATGATATTCTGAATGCCAATAATCTGCTGATTGCAGAAGGCAGTATGGAAAAAATTGAAAAAATTCTGGCTTAACAGAAAAAATTCAGGTAAATGGATAAAATAATTTTAAAACCGGTAATCACTGAAAAAATGACGGACCTGGGCGAAAAGCTCAACAGGTACGGTTTTATTGTCCTTAAAGACGCTAACAAGATTGAAATAAAGAATGCAATCGAGCATCTTTATGGAGTTGAAGTGGTTGCCATCAACACGATGAATTATTCCGGCAAAACGAAAAGCAGGTTTACAAAAGCAGGCTTTATTTCCGGAAAAACAGGTGCTTATAAGAAGGCGATCGTGACATTAGCAGAAGGTGAAACAATTGATTTTTACAGCAATATTTAGATAAATGGCTTTAAAAAAGTATAAACCGACAACACCCAGTCAGCGCTTCAAAATCATCAGCGCTTTTGATGATATTACGACAAACACTCCTGAAAAAAGCCTTTTAGGCCCGCAAAAATCATCAGGAGGTCGTAACCGTGAAGGTAAAATGACTGTTCGTTATCGTGGAGGCGGGCACAAACAAAGGTACAGGATCATTGATTTCAAACGCGACAAAGAAGGCATACCCGCTGTGGTTAAGTCCATTGAATATGATCCAAACAGGACATCACGCATAGCATTGTTGAATTATGTTGATGGTGAGAAAAGATATATCATCGCCCCACACGGATTAAAAGTCGGACAGAAAGTGGTCTCGGGCAAAGGTGTTACCCCGGATGTTGGAAACACGATGTATTTGAGTGAAGTGCCTTTTGGTACCATCATTCACAATATTGAACTTCGCCCTGGTCAGGGAGGCAAGATGGCACGGAGTGCCGGTTCATATGCCCAGTTTCTTTCCAGGGAAGGGAAGTTTGCCATCCTGAAGCTTCCTTCAGGGGAAACACGGATGATCCTTCAGACCTGCAAGGCAACTGTTGGCATGGTTTCTAATACAGATCACAGCCTTGAGCAATCCGGTAAAGCCGGAAGAAAGAGATGGCTGGGAAGGAGGCCACGCACAAGAGGTGTTGCCATGAACCCGGTTGATCACCCCATGGGTGGTGGCGAAGGAAGGGCTTCCGGTGGACACCCGAGGTCAAGAAAGGGATTACCTGCCAAAGGTTACAAGACCAGGACAAAATACAAGGATTCTAATAAATATATTATTGAACGCAGGAAAAAATAATCGAATCATATGAGCCGATCATTAAAAAAAGGACCGTACATACATTATAAGCTTGAGAAAAAAGTACTTGAGCAGGTTGAAAGTGGTAAGAAGAGTGTAATCAAGACCTGGTCAAGGGCAAGTATGATCTCACCGGATTTCGTTGGACAAACCATTGCTGTTCATAATGGCAACAAATTCATTCCGGTGTATATAACAGAAAACATGGTAGGCCACAAACTTGGTGAATTTGCACCAACAAGGCAGTTCAGAGGCCATGCAGGACAAAAAGGAAGAAAATAAAGGCAAACGATAAATCAGTTCTATAATGGGAGCAAGAAAACGTATACGAGCCGAACAATTAAAAGAAGCAAAGAAATCGAAGTACTTTGCCAGATTAAATAATTGCCCGACCTCACCCAGGAAAATGAGGCTTGTTGCAAATATGATCAAGGGGAAAAATGTTGAAATGGCTCTGGCCATCCTGCAACATTCCCCAAAAGAAGCAGCCGGCCGTATGTATAAGCTTTTGCTTTCTGCCATAGCCAACTGGCAGGCAAAAAATGAAGGAAAGCGCATTGAAGACCAGCAACTTTATGTCAGTGAGGTTGCGGTTGATTCTGGCAGGGTGTTAAAGAGACTGCAAACAGCACCTCAGGGCCGTGCATACCGGATCCGTAAAAGATCCAACCACATCACGCTGGTCCTGGGAAACAGAAATGACTTTGCAGAGGCAATAGAAGAAACAGACACAGTTGAAAATGTATAATAAATAACTTTAATGGGACAAAAGACAAATCCAATAGGGCTTAGATTAGGCATCATCCGGGGTTGGGAATCCAACTGGTTCGGAGGTAAGGATTTTAGCAATAAGCTGATTGAAGATCATAAAATAAGACAGTATCTTAATGCCCGTTTATCTAAGGCCGGAATCTCAAAGATCATCATTGAAAGGACGTTGAAGCTTGTTACGGTGACCATTTTTACTGCCCGTCCGGGTATTATTATTGGTAAAGGTGGTCAGGAAGTTGATAAATTAAAGGAAGAGCTAAAAAAGCTTACACATAAAGAGGTTCAGATCAACATATCTGAGATTAAACGCCCTGAACTCGATGCTGTCATCGTGGCCAACACAATCGCAAAACAGATTGAAGGCCGTATTTCATTCCGCCGTGCCATAAAAACAGCCATTGCATCTACCATGCGTATTGGTGCTGAAGGGATCAAAGTTGAGATTTCCGGAAGACTGGGTGGAGCTGAAATGGCCAGGAATGAACAATACAAGGAAGGACGTATTCCACTTCATACCCTGAGGGCGGATATTGATTATGCAAAAATCGAAGCCCACACAACCTATGGAAGAATAGGTATTAAAGTCTGGATATGCAAAGGCGAGATATACGGAAAACCTGATCTGGTACCATCAATGGCCGAAGCATCAAAAAAACAAAGCCCGAGAAGAGGCAGAGGTGGAAGAAGAAGATAATCGTTAATAAAATTCTTTAACAGTACAGAATAATGTTACAGCCAAAAAAGACAAAATACAGGAAGCAGCAAAAAGGGAAGATGAAAGGTAATTCTCAGAGAGGACATGAGCTGGCTTTTGGATCTTTCGGTATCAAAACACTGGAATCTGCCTGGATCACTGGTCGCCAGATAGAGGCTGCTCGTCAGGCAGTAACCCGTCATATGAAACGTGAAGGGCAGATCTGGATCAGAATTTTTCCCGATAAACCTGTTACCAAAAAACCCGCTGAAGTCCGTATGGGTAAAGGTAAAGGTGCTCCGGAATATTTTGTGGCAAGGGTTACACCTGGCAGGATCATGTTCGAAGCTGACGGCGTTCCGGTGGATATAGCAAAAGAAGCACTGCGTCTTGCAGCACAAAAACTTCCTGTTAAAACTAAGTTTGTTGTCAGACGTGACTACGTTGAATAAAATACATCTATGATATGAAAATGGAAGTAATCAAAGAACTCGGTACCGAAGAACTGGCAGAGCGGCTCGAAGAAGAAAGAAAGCAGCTCGTCAGACTTAAGCTTAACCATGCCGTATCTCCTTTGGAAAATCCAAATACGATTAAAGAGTACAGGAGAACCATTGCCCGCATGATGACCGAACTCAGAAGAAGAGAAATTGAAGCCAATAAAAAGAATTAAGCATACATGGAAAGGAATCTTAGAAAAGAACGTATTGGCACTGTAACCAGCAACAAGATGAATAAATCCATCACCGTGCTGGTAACACGCCAGGTTAAACACCCGATCTACGGTAAGATCGTAAAGAAAAGTTCAAAGTTCATTGCTCATGACGAAAAAGATGAATGCAATATGGGTGATACCGTCAGGATCATGGAAACCCGCCCTCTGAGTAAGAACAAATGTTGGAGATTAGTTGAAATCATTGAAAGAGCGAAATAATTATGGTACAGCAGGAATCAAAATTATCGGTGGCCGATAACAGTGGTGCTAAAGAAGTTCTTGTAGTGAAAGTCTTAGGCGGAACCGCTAAACGCTATGCCTCCATCGGTGACAATATCATTGTTACTGTAAAAAATGCCCTGCCTTCCGGTAATGTCAAGAAAGGAACTGTAATCAAAGCAGTTGTTGTAAGAACAAAAAAAGAAATTCGCCGCAACGATGGCTCTTACATTCGATTCGACGACAACGCTTGTGTATTGCTGAACAATACCGGGGAAATGATAGGAACACGTATTTTCGGCCCGGTTGCCAGAGAGCTTAGGGATAAAAAATATATGAAGATCGTTTCATTAGCACCTGAAGTGCTTTAAACGCATCAATAATAAAGATTATGGCTAAGAAATTACATATTAAAAAAAGTGATACCGTAATGGTTGTCTCCGGAGAATCCAAAGGACAACAGGGAAGAGTTTTGTTTGTTGACCCTGCCAAGTATACCGCAATCGTTGAGGGTGTTAACATGGTTTCCAAGCATACCAAACCTAATCAGGATAATCCAAAAGGTGGTATCATAAAAAAAGAGGCTCCCATCCACTTATCAAACCTCATGCTTATCGACAGTAAGGGAAATGTTACAAGAATAAATCGTGGCATGGATGAAAAAACCAATAAAAGAATACGTATCTCTAATAAATCAGGGGAGGCGATAAAGTAATGGAATACATACCAAGATTGAAAACGAAATACGCTGAAGAAATTGTGCCTGCTCTAATGAAAGAGTTCAATTTCTCAAGCATCATGCAGGTCCCTAAACTTGAAAAGATCACCCTTAATCAGGGTTTAGGACAGGCGATTGCTGACAAGAAGCTTATCGATACCGGTTTAGAAGAAATGTCTATGATTGCCGGCCAGCAAGCTGTGGCTACAAAATCAAAGAAAGACATCTCCAACTTTAAGGTGAGAAGAGGAATGCCCATCGGTGTAAGAGTTACCCTGAGGGGTGTGAAAATGTATGAGTTTCTTGACAGGCTCGTTTCTGTGGCTATTCCCAGGATCAGGGACTTCAGGGGCATCAATGACAAAGGCTTCGATGGACATGGCAATTATTCCTTCGGGGTGCCGGAACAGATCATTTTTCCGGAAATCGATATCGATAATATTAATAAGATAAATGGTATGAACATTACTTTCACAACTTCAGCCAAAACCGATAAAGAAGCGCTTGCCCTTCTAAAAGAGTTTGGCTTACCATTTAAAAATCAAAAAAGATAAGACATGGCAAAAGAATCAATGAAGGCAAGAGAGGTAAAAAGGGCCAGAATGGTTGCAAAATATGCCGATAAAAGGGCTGAACTCAAGGCCAATGGCGATTATGCAGCCTTGCAAAGGATTCCCAAAAATGCATCTCCTGTTAGAATTCATAACCGTTGTAAATTAACGGGCAGACCGAAAGGTTATATGAGAAAATTCGGCATCTCCCGTATCAACTTCAGGGAAATGGCGCTTCAAGGCTTGATACCTGGTGTGAAAAAAGCAAGTTGGTAAAAAATAAGTGTAAGGAAATGATAACAGATCCAATTTCAGATTATTTGACAAGAGTCAGGAATGCTATTCTGGCAGGTCATCGGGTAGTGGAAATCCCGGCTTCAAACATGAAAAAAGACATTACAAAGATCTTGTTTGACAAAGGGTATATCCTGAATTACAAATTTGAAGATGACAACCTGCAGGGTAAAATTAAAATCGCCCTGAAATACCATCCGGTTACCAAACAACCTGCCATCAGCAAACTGGAAAGAATCAGTAAACCCGGTTTACGGAAATACGTAGGGTCAGACAAGCTTCCCAGGGTCATGAACGGACTCGGGATAGCCATTCTTTCAACTTCTATTGGTGTGATAACTGATAAAGAAGCCAGAAAAGAACATGTTGGTGGCGAAGTATTATGTTTTATTAGTTAAAAAAAAGGAGTTTAACCAATGTCACGAATAGGAAAACTACCGGTCAATATACCAGAAGGCGTTGAAATCAATGTCGATAAAAGCAATGTCGTTACCGTCAAGGGTAAACTCGGTGAACTCACTCAAAAGATTCATCCTGAAATAAAAGTTGAGATCAAGGATGGATCCCTCACCCTTGAACGACCCTCAGAAGAAAAACACTTTAAAGCAATGCATGGTTTGTACAGGTCATTGATATCAAACATGGTGACCGGTGTTTCTGAAGGCTTCAAGATCGTGCAGGAAGTAGTAGGGGTAGGATATAAAGCTCAGGCTAACGGACAAACCCTTGAATTAGCGCTTGGCTTCTCCCATGGTATATACCTGCAGCTTCCACCTGAGATTAAAGTGGAAACAATAACAGAAAGAGGTAAAAACCCGATGATTACTTTGACTTCTTACGATAAACAATTATTAGGTCAGGTAGCTGCTAAGATAAGATCATTCAGAAAACCAGAGCCTTACAAAGGAAAAGGCATCAGGTACCTGGGTGAAATTGTCAGGAAGAAAGCTGGTAAAGCTGCTGCACAATAAAATCAACAATAGATAAAATCCGACAGGGATGAAGAAGATTAAGGACAGAAAACAATACAGAAGGTTCAAGATCAAAATGAGTATACGGAAATCCATCAAAGGTACTCAGGAAAGACCCAGGATGAACGTGTTCAGAAGCAACAAACAGATATATGTTCAACTGATCAATGACCTTGAAGGTAAAACAATCCTTTCAGCATCTTCCAGGGAAAAGGGGATCGCAGAAAAGGAAAGCAATAAAACGGAACAAGCTAAACTTGTTGGCCAACTCATTGCAGAAAAGGCCAAAGAGGCTGGTATTGAGAACGTTGTTTTTGACAGAAACGGTTATCTCTACCATGGAAGGATTAAAAATTTAGCAGAAGCCGCAAGGAAAGGCGGATTAAAATTCTAAACGAAATATGTCAAACGCGAACGTTAAAAGAGTAAAATCAAGCGAAATTGAATTCAAGGATCGCTTAGTAAGCATCAAAAGGGTAACAAAAGTTACTAAAGGTGGGCGTACATTCAGTTTTTCAGCCATCGTGGTTGTTGGAAATGAAAACGGCGTTGTTGGCCACGGACTTGGAAAAGCCAAAGAGGTAACTTCTGCTATTGCTAAAGGAATTGATGATGCCAAGAAAAATCTTGTAAAAGTGCCGGTTTTGAAAGGAACTATTCCCCATCATACAACTGGTAAATACAGTGGAGCAAGGGTATATATTCAACCATCCGCTCCTGGTACAGGTGTAATTGCCGGTGGTGCCATGCGCGCTGTGATGGAAAGTGTTGGGATCAAAGACGTGCTGGCCAAATCCAAAGGATCATCCAACCCGCATAGTGTTGTAAAAGCAACCATTGATGCATTAACAAAGTTGAAAGATCCTTATTCAGTTGCCCAACTCCGGGGCGTTGACCTCAACACTGTTTTTAATGGATAATAACAAAAGAAACAATGAAGAAGCTCAGGATAAAACAAGTAAGAAGCGCCATAAAAAGGCCGGCAAAACAAAAAAAGACTTTGGAAGCTCTTGGTTTTAAAAGACTGAATCAAACCATTGATGTGGAAGCAACACCACAAATTGAAGGGATGATTGCCAAAGTAAGTCATTTGTTGGAAGTAGAAGAAATAAAATAAAAACCTGATAATAAATATAAAAGATGGATTTAAGTAACCTTAAACCAGCACCAAACTCCACCAGAACTAATAAGAGGCTGGGTCGTGGACAAGGATCAGGCCGCGGAGGAACATCCACACGTGGCCATAAAGGAGCCAAGTCGCGATCAGGATACAGCAAAAAATTTGGATTTGAAGGTGGACAAATGCCATTGTACAGAAGGGTACCGAAATTCGGATTCAAAAATTTGAACCGTGTGCAGTACAGGGGTATCAACATCGACACGCTGCAAAAACTTGCAGACGCAAAGAAGCTGACAGTAATTGATATCGATGCATTGATAACAAACGGACTTGCTGACAAGAACGACCTCATCAAAATACTTGGCCGAGGTGAGCTCATAAGCAAACTGGAGGTGAAAGCACATGCTTTTACTGCCAAAGCAAAAAGCGAAATTGAAGCTAAAGGAGGTGTTGCAACAAAAATCTAAGGTTTAATGAAAAAATTAATCCAGACAATAAGAAATATTTATAAAATTGAGGACCTTAGAAACAGGATCCTATACACTATTGGAATCATCCTGATATACCGTTTAGGTTCGTTTGTAGTTCTTCCGGGTGTGGATCCCGGGATGCTCGCTAATCTGAAAAGTCAGACCAGCGATGGGCTCCTCGGCTTGTTAAATATGTTTTCCGGCGGTGCTTTTTCCAACGCCTCCATCTTTGCCCTTGGCATCATGCCATATATCTCTGCTTCTATCGTAGTTCAGTTGCTCGGAATGGCCATTCCATATTTCCAGAAATTACAGAAGGAAGGAGAAAGTGGCAGGAAAAAGATCAACCAAATAACAAGATATTTAACCATTTTGATCACAGGCTTCCAGGCTCCGGCATATATTACAAACCTGGTAAGCCAGTTACGCAACCCTGATGGGACCATTACAGCCATTATGCCTTTTGACGGATCTCCGCCATCAGCATTTTTCTGGGTCATGTCAACGGTCATCCTCATCTCTGGGACCATGTTTATCATGTGGCTTGGTGAAAGGATCACCGATAAAGGAATTGGTAATGGCATCTCCCTGATCATCATGATCGGTATCATTGCCAGGTTACCATTTGCACTTTTCGGCGAATTTATCTCCAGGATGGAAGAACAGGGAGGTGGCCTGGTATACTTTGTACTGGAAATAGGTGTGCTGATCTTTGTCATCCTGCTTACCATTCTTTTGGTACAGGGAACCAGAAGAATTCCGGTGCAATATGCAAAACGAATTGTTGGAAACAAACAGTATGGCGGTGTCAGGCAGTACATTCCCCTTAAGGTTAATGCAGCAGGCGTTATGCCCATCATCTTTGCCCAGGCAATTATGTTCCTGCCAGTAACCATAGCAGGATTTGCCCAATCTGATGCGCTTTCGGGTTTTGCAGCTGCATTTACAAACATCAACGGATTCTGGTACAACTTCGTGTTTTTCCTCATGATCGTAATGTTTACATATTTTTATACAGCCATCACTATCAACCCCAATCAGATGGCAGAAGATATGAAGAAAAACGGTGGGTTTATTCCGGGCGTTAAACCCGGTAAAAGAACTGCGGACTTTATTGATAGCGTAATGTCGAGAATTACATTGCCAGGATCTATGTTCCTGGGATTTGTGGCCATCATGCCAGCACTGGTCAGCTTGGTTGGTGTAAGCCAACAATTTGCACAGTTTTATGGTGGTACATCTTTGCTTATCCTTGTAGGTGTTGTACTGGATACACTGCAGCAAATTGAAAGCCACCTGCTTATGAGACATTACGACGGTTTAACAAAATCAGGAAGGATCAAAGGAAGGTCCTCCATGGGAATGTAGAAGAGGTTTTGGCTGATGAGCATTTGTAAGAAAGAAGAAGAAATTGTATTAATAAGAGAAAGTTCTTTACTTGTTGGTAAAACTTTAGCCGAGGTAGCAAAAATACTCGCCCCCGGTGTAAAAACAATTGATCTGGATAAGCGTGCTGAAGAGTTTATCCGCGATCATGGGGCAGTTCCGGGTTTCAAAGGATACAATGGATTTCCTTTTACCCTGTGCATCTCTGTCAACGAACAGGTGGTTCATGGTTTCCCGGGTGAAAGAATTCTGGAAGATGGCGACCTGGTTTCTATAGACTGTGGCGTGCTGAAAAATGGATTCTATGGTGACTCAGCCTATAGTTTTGCTATTGGAAACGTGGCACAGGATGTAAGATTGCTTTTAGACAGAACAAAAGCATCGTTGTACAAGGGCATTGAAATGGCTGTTGCAGGTAAAAGGGTTGGAGACATCGGAAATGCAATCCAGAATTATGTCGAAAGTTTTGGTTATTCCGTTGTAAGAGATCTCGTGGGTCACGGGCTGGGCAGCAACCTGCATGAAAAACCGGAAGTGCCAAACTACGGGCGAAGAGGCAGTGGAATGAAGCTAAAAGATGGAATGGTTCTCGCAATTGAACCTATGATCAACCTTGGCAGCAGGCATGTGATTCAGGAAGCTGATGGATGGACAATCAGAACTGCCGACAGACAAGTTTCAGCGCATTTTGAACATGATGTTGTTATCAGAAAAGATGAGGCTGAGATCCTGAGCACATTCGATTTTATTGAAGAAATCATCAACAATAAGTAATACATGGCAAAACAAAAGTCAATAGAACAAGACGGTACAGTAATTGAATCATTAGGAAATGCAATGTTTCGTGTTGAACTGGAAAATGGCCATGTCATCACGGCACACATTTCAGGAAAAATGAGAATGCATTACATTAAGATTTTGCCAGGAGATAAGGTGAAACTGGAAATGTCACCATACGATTTAACAAAAGGAAGAATAACTTACAGGTATAAATAAGAAAAAATTTTAACGATGAAAGTCAGGGCATCAATAAAAAAGAGGAGTTCGGATTGTAAAATTGTACGCAGGAAGGGAAGACTATATGTCATCAATAAAAAGAATCCGAAATTCAAACAAAGACAAGGATAATAATATAAAGCATTAAATAATTTATCTATGGCAAGGATTGCAGGTATAGATTTACCAAAGAATAAAAGGGGTGAGATAGGTCTCACATACATTTTTGGAATAGGACGCAGTACAGCCCAAAAAATCCTGGATGAGGCGGGTGTGGACCGTGATAAGAAAGTTCAGGAATGGACTGACGATGAACAAACAAAAATCCGTCGCATCATTAACGACGATCTTAAAGTTGAAGGTTCATTGCGTTCAGAAGTTCAGATGAATATAAAGCGTTTAATGGACATTGGTACCTACAGGGGCATCAGGCACCGTTCAGGACTGCCATTGCGCGGGCAAAGTACAAAAAACAATGCCAGGACCAGAAAAGGTCGGAAGAAAACTGTTGCTAACAAGAAAAAAGCACCAAAAGGTTAATTTTAAGAATATTATAGAAGTAATTTAATAATACCATGGCAAAAAGCACCAGATCGTCGAAAAAAAGGGTAGTAAAGGTTGAACCTGTTGGAAAGGCATATATTAGTGCATCTTTCAACAATATCATAATTTCTTTGACAAACAGCATGGGACAGGTTATTTCATGGTCGTCTTCAGGAAAGATGGGATTCAGGGGTTCTAAAAAGAACACTCCTTATGCAGCACAGATGGCGGCTGAAGATGCATCAAAGACAGCATACGACCTCGGTCTCAGGAAGGTAAAAGTTTATGTGAAAGGGCCTGGAGCTGGCAGAGAATCAGCCATCAGGACGCTTCACGGAGCTGGAATTGAAGTCTCAGAAATCGTTGACGTCACACCATTACCTCATAATGGATGCCGTCCACCCAAAAGAAGGCGTGTATAATTGTTTTCGTTAAATAGTCATCACAAGATAAGTATATAAAAATATGGCAAGATACAGAGGACCTAAATCCAAGATTGCAAGAAAATTCAGGGAACCCATTTTCGGACCTGACAATGCCCTTGAAAAGAAAAATTATCCTCCCGGCATGCATGGACCGAACAAGAGAAGAAGGAAAGAATCAGAGTATGGCATTCAGCTCATGGAAAAGCAGAAGGCAAAATATACCTATGGCATCCTGGAAAGGCAGTTCAGGAATACTTTTAAAGAAGCTGTCAGAAGAAAGGGAGTTACGGGTGAAATTCTTCTCCAATTATGCGAATCAAGGCTGGATAACATTGTTTTCAGGCTCGGTATTGCCCCAACAAGGAGGGCTGCAAGACAGTTTGTTTCTCACAGGCATATCCTTGTTAACGGAGAAATAGTAAACATCCCATCTTATTTGGTAAAACCCGGAGCAATTATCGGCGTAAGGGAGAAATCAAAATCCCTTGAAGCCATAACAGATTCATTGGCTGGAAAAGGAACACGGCTGGCCTGGTTGGAATGGGATGAAGAAAAACAAGCTGGAAAATTTCTGCAATACCCTACCAGGGAAGAAATACCTGAAAACATTAAAGAACAACTTATCGTTGAGTTGTATTCAAAATAGCAAGTTGTTTTATTCAAGATTTGGTTATCAAAATAAGGAGCTCTTTATATGGCAATATTAGCATTTCAGAAACCTGAAAAAGTTATAATGAATGAAGCGGATGATTTTCAAGGTGTATTTGAATTTCTGCCGCTTGAACCCGGATTTGGTGTGACGATCGGAAATGCGCTCAGACGCATTCTGCTCTCCTCTCTTGAAGGGTATGCAATCACCTCAGTTAAAGTTGAAGGTGTTGTGCAGGAGTTTTCAACAATTAAAGGAGTGGTTGAAGATATGTCGGAAATCATTCTTAACCTCAAAAAAATTCGCTTTAAGAGACAGATTGATACAGAAACAACAGAAAAAGTTCATGTTGTTATTGGTGACCAGGATTCTTTTAAAGCCGGAGATATCAATAAGTTTTTATCTGTATTCCAGGTTATCAATGCAGATGAAGTAATCTGCCATATGGATCCTTCCGTGAGGCTTGCAATGGAACTGACTATAAATAAAGGCAGAGGCTACGTGCCGGCAGAAGAGAATAAATCATTGAACGCATCACTTGATACAATAGCCATTGACTCAATCCATACACCAATAAAAAATGTGAAGTATTCAATTGAAAACTGGCGTGTGGAGCAAAAAACCGACTATGAAAAGTTGCTTCTTAATGTCACAACAGATGGCTCCATTCATCCGAAAGATGCACTCAAGGAAGCTGCCAAAATTCTTATTCAGCATTTCCTGATGTTCTCTGATGAAAAAATAACACTCGATTCGGAAGAAAAAACTGTTACTGAAGAATTCGATGAAAACTCTTTACATATCCGCCAGCTTCTGAAAACAAAACTTGTGGATATGGACTTATCTGTCAGGGCACTTAATTGCCTGAAGGCAGCTGATGTGGAATCACTGGGCGACCTGGTACAATACAATAAAAACGACTTGTTGAAATTCAGGAATTTTGGGAAAAAATCACTTACGGAATTAGAAGAACTGGTGAAATCCAAAGGACTTGAATTTGGTATGAATATATCAAAGTACAAACTTGATAAGGAATAAACGGAAATGAGACACGGCAAGAAATTTAATCACTTAAGCAGAACAAGTTCACATCGCAAAGCTATGTTTTCAAACATGGCTTCATCGTTGATCAAGCATAAGAGAATCAAAACCACCCTGGCTAAAGCCAAGGCTTTACGAACTTTTGTTGAACCCCTGATCACCAAATCCAAGGATGATACAACTCATTCCAGAAGGGTTGTATTTAGTTACCTTCAGGATAAAGACGCTGTGAATGAACTGTTCAGGGAGGTGGCAACAAAAATCAGCGACAGGCCAGGGGGATATACAAGAATTTTGAAACTTGGACCAAGGCTGGGGGATAATGCTGAAATGTGCCTTATTGAACTGGTAGATTACAATGAGAACCTGCTTGCAACTAAGGAAACAAAAGCAAAGAGAACCAGAAGAGGCAGAAGAGGATCAAAATCCTCACAAAGTGAAGAAGCACCTCAAGCATCCAGGGAAACAGAAAAGGATGTATCAGACGATGTTCAGGTAAAACCAGAAGATAAGGCTGAGAAGGCAGAAGAAACAAAAGCTGCTGAAAAAACAGAAGTGAAACCTGTAACAGATACTCCAGAAGCTAAAACAGAAGCCCCTGAAGCTAAAGTCTCTGAAGAAACTCCCAGGGACAAATCTGAACCTGAACCTGGTGCAGAGGATAATGATAAGAAACAGGGTAATGAATCTAAGGATGAAAAAGAAAACAAAAAAGATTAGCCGGGTCTTATTGAAAATAATAAAATTTTACAAATAATAAAGTTGAGGGATATGGTTTTTTATAACTTTATCCCTCTTATCGTTTTATTCAGAACACAATAAAAATCATAAAATTATGGGATCAATTGTTAACATACATGCCAGACAAATTCTTGACTCGCGTGGTAATCCAACCATTGAAGTAGATGTATACACCAATAATGGTATTGTCGGAAGAGCTGCAGTGCCTTCAGGAGCCTCAACCGGAGTACATGAAGCCGTCGAACTAAGAGATAACGATAAGGGAACATACCTCGGAAAGGGTGTACTGAAAGCTGTTGATAATGTTAATAAAACACTGAACGAAGAACTTCAGGGCTATTATATTACCGACCAGGTAGATATTGACAAAAAGATGATTGAAATCGACGGAACTCCCAATAAGGCAAACCTCGGCGCCAATGCCATCCTTGGTGTTTCTCTCGCCGTAGCCCATGCTGGTGCGCAGGAAACCGGACAATTCCTTTACAGATACCTCGGTGGTGTTAATGCCACCATGTTGCCAATACCTATGATGAACATCCTGAATGGCGGATCACATGCTGACAACAGCATAGACTTCCAGGAGTTTATGATCATGCCGGTGGGAGCCTCAAATTTTCGTGAAGCCATCAGAATGGGCGTTGAAGTCTTTCATAATTTGAAAAAAGTCCTTAAAGAAAAAGGACATTCCACCAATGTTGGCGACGAAGGAGGATTTGCCCCCAACCTTGGCTCAAATGAAGACGCCATTAAAGTTGTCCTGGAAGCCATTGAGAAATCAGGATACAAGCCTGGTGATGATATATTTATTGCACTGGACCCTGCCTCTTCAGAATACTATATCCCTGAAGAAAATGTTTACCACCTGAAATGGTCAACCGGTGAGAAATTAACCCCCAAGGAAATGGTGGACTTCTGGGCAGATTGGGCAAAAAAGTATCCCATAATATCTATAGAAGATGGAATGGCGGAAGATGACTGGGACGGCTGGAAAATAATGACCAAGGCGATGGGAAATAAAATCCAGCTTGTTGGTGACGATCTCTTTGTTACCAATGTTGAACGCTTGCAAAAAGGCATTGATGAAAATGTTGCCAACTCGATCCTGATCAAAGTAAATCAGATAGGTACCTTAACCGAAACCATCAATGCTGTTAATCTGGCAACCAGAAATGCTTATACATCAGTGATCAGCCACCGTTCAGGCGAAACTGAAGATACAACCATTGCAGACCTGGCTGTCGCACTGAATACCGGACTGATCAAAACAGGTTCAGCAAGCCGCTCCGACAGAATTGCCAAATACAACCAACTGATAAGAATTGAAGAAACACTTGGTGATGATGCCGGATACCTTGGCAAAAACTTCAAATTTGTATAATGGTAATTTATAACTGGGTAAGGAAATGAACAAGATTCTCATCCTTACCCAGTTTAAATTTTTTCCTGAGCCTTGACCTGGCAGCCTCAACAGCCCTTAGACTTTGGGAAGAAAGCCTTGAAATTTCTTTCGTGGTCATGCCCGCTCTCAAATAACCACACAATTTTTTTTCATTGGGCGTTAAACCCGGATAAAGATGATAAAGCTTTTTCCAGTAATCATCATCAAGCCTCTGCAGATTTTTTCCGTTTTCACCTTCTCTTATTGCATCCGACCAGGCACTTAACACTTTCTTTATTCCTGAAATATCATTGTTGAATCTCTTTGCTGATTTCTCATCCAGTATATCAAGCAACTTTAACACTTCAGAAATCTTTCCAAGGCTCTCTGAAATAAACCTCAATCCGTTTTCATTGTCTGTATTTAAAACCTTTACATATTCTTTTAGCTGGTCTTTCCGGGCCTTCAATTCGAGTTGATTATTAATTCTGGCTGTAAGTTCCAGCTCATTAAATGGCTTTGTAACATAATCAACACCTCCAACTCTGAAGCCTCTTATGACATTCTCAATTTCCGATCTGGCTGTGATAAAAATAACCGGAATCTCATTGGTCTCCTCATCCTCCATTAGAATTCTGCAAATCTCAAAACCGTCAATATCAGGCAGCATAATATCCAGCAGAATCAGGTCAAATTTCTTTTTCCTTACAATCTCTAATGTCGATTCTCCATTTAACACATAAGATACCGAATGCTTCAACTTCTGTAGTATCTTGCCAAGCAACTGAATGTTGGAGGGCTCATCGTCAACGATCAGAATACTCTTTTGTTTATCATCTCTTTCCATTTAACTCTTCTCTTAAAGCATTTAACTTCTCTATTAACAAAGGGAAAGCTTCAAGGCAATTATCAATGCTTTCTACATCATAGTCCTTGGAATAGTTATACAAGTCCTCACCATAGTCAATGATTTCGCCAATATTTCCGGATGCACCGACACTTAGTATTTTCTCAGCGAAACGATTAATAGCAGAAAATTCTTTCACACGAATCAATTCCTTCCATTCAATAAACAGCTCATCTTCAAGATAATTAATAGCATTAGTAAGTTTGCCGGGATCAATGTCTGAAAATAATTTGTTCTCGTTACCAGGAGTGGCAATAGTCCCCGGCTCATGACTTGTAGCCGTGTTGGCCATTAATGGTTTTATTTTGTCGATTAAATCCGTAATATGAAAAGGTTTTAATAGGAAATCATCAAATTCAAAAGATTCAATTTTTTCAACATCTTCTTTCATGGCCAGAGCAGTAAGTGCCAGAATTGGAATGGCATTTAATTCAGGATTGCTGCGTATAATTTTGGTGGCTTCAAAGCCATCCATTTTTGGCATCAGGATATCCATCAATATTAAATCCGGTTTATACTCTTCAGCATAAATAATGGCTTCATTTCCATCAACAGCTTCTACAATTCTTATCCCAAGGTTTTCAAGGTTTTCCCTTACAAGGCGTCGGTTAAAATCTGAATCATCAACAAGCAAGACGGTTCTATCTCTGAAAGAACCAACAGCAATATCAGCCTGGTCCTCATTACTTAAGGTAAAACTTTGTACCATGATCTGTGGAAATTCCACCGTAAAAACAGATCCTTTACCAACTTCACTTTCCACATGAATTTTCCCTTCCATTAATTCAACCAACCTCTTTGTAATAGCCAACCCCAATCCGTAACCCATTCTTTTTGACCTGTTCTTTTTTACCTGCATGAAAGGTTCAAAAATTTTGTCATACTCTTCTTCAGGAATACCAATACCACTGTCTTCAACAATAATCAACAAATCAACTTCTTCACTGCCAAGCATCTGATTTCTGCCAGTCACGCTTATATCAAGCTTTATGTGTCCCCTGTCTGTATATTTAATCGCATTGCTGATAAGATTTGTCAGAACTTGTTTCACCCTGACTTCGTCCATGATAAGGTACTTTGGAATTGACTTATCAACTTGAACTATCAAATCCAATTGCTTGCTGGTTAACTTTTCCACGAACATTTGCTTAAGTTCCTTTACAAGCCTGAATAGATTTACTGATTTATACTGAAGATTAAATTTCCCGGCTTCGATTTTTGATATGTCCAGAATATCATCAACCAATCTTACAATACTATTGCTTGATGCTTTGATGGATTCGAGGTAATCTTTATAGGTTGGGTCCATTAAGCTATTGTCAAGCAGGTCGGTAAAACCAATAATTACATTCAGGGGAGTGCGGATCTCATGAGAAATATTGGAAAGAAATTCACTTTTAAACTGATTGGCTTTTTCAGCGATCTCCTTAGATTTCTTCAATTCCGCTTCATACTTTCGCTGCATTGTAACTTCCTGCCCAAACTCTGTCACCCCAATCAAGCCACCTTCATCATCTACCACCGGATAACAACTTAAAATCCACGTCCGTCCGTCCCTGGCCCTAACCTCTCCCTTTTGAGGTTTGCCTGTATTCATGACAGTTTTAACCGGACAAGGATCACAATCCCAATCAATCACATTCCAAATGTCGTCGTAAGGCCTGTCAATCATATCATTGATATCTACCCCAATGCTACTGGCAGCATTGGTGCTGGCCCAACGTATAAAAAGCTTTTTATCACAAAAAATAAACCATTCCTGCATACTATTCAGGATGGCAGACTTCTCAATTTCTGATTTTCTGAGTTCCTTTTGTGTTTTGCGCAAAACCGTAATATCAACTACAGTGCCCTCATAATAAACCGTATTACCTTCTAAATCACGGACTGCGCGGGCATTTTCCCTCAGGAACCTTTGTTTGCCGTCAAGACCTGTTAGCTTTTCCTCATATCCCTGGATTGAATTGCCTATTTCAACCTCATCAATGAACTTCTGGCGATTATATTTTAATTTCCTGAGTAATTTGTTAAGATCAAGGTTTTTTATCCTTTCCTGATCAGAAAAACCAAGAATCTCATAAAAGGTGTTGTTAGCCATCATTACTTCTCCGGCCGGCGTTGTTTTATATATTCCGACAGGGATATTATCATATAACTCACCAAATTGATCCCTGGAATATTTTACAAATTGTTCTGCCCTTATTCGTTCCGTCACATCATTGGCAATAAACAACACTTCATTATCATTAAGAGGCACAATTTTAGCCTCAAAATGCCTTAAATCTTTATCAGGAACGGTCATGTTATATGAAAGGTCATGAACAGTTTTGTTCTTCAATGCCTTTTTTATCAATTTATCTGCCTTTTTAGCCAATGTTTTGTCAAGACCGGTATCATGGATGGTTCTTCCTATAAAATCTCCGGGTGGCATTGCAAGGTTCTCGGAATCGATGGAATGATAATCAAGGTATTTACCATTAATATCCAATCTGAATATCAATTCGGGAATTGTATTTAGGAATATCTTACTTAGTTTTTTATATGACGTATCTGTGCCAGAACCAATTTCTTTCAGCAAGCAATGAAGCTTGCAATCTTCGTCTTCTGAACCTTTTAATATACTATATCGTACTTCGATCAGATGTCCATCCTTATCCTTCAACTTCCATGTTTCCAGGTCACCACTCTTTTTACAATCAATAATGATCTGTTTAAAATCAGCACCTGATTTCTTTTCAAATATTGAATATACAGACTCCCCTTCCAGTGATCCCTCCTTCAATCCAAGTTTTTCATACAACAGCTTATTGGCATTCACTATATATCCCATATTGCCAACAGCAATGTATAAAACAGGAACATTTTCCAGGAAATTCTTCAGTTGATGTCGATTTTCTTTCTGAATCATTTTCAGGAGATTTAGAGAATTATCAGGCCTTTTGAATGCTCTAAATATAGTGATAATTTAGACAGGGTGTCAAATAAAAGTTTAAAAAATGTCAGGAACTGTGAGGTATCAACCTATTCCTTCCCTGCAAGGTCAACTACCATTTTTCTTGCCTGTTCAAGTGCCCTGCCAATTCCACCAACGTCATTTCCGCCGGCAGTAGCATAATGAGGTTGTCCGCCACCACCCCCTTTAATATTGGCAGCCAGCTCTTTTATCATTTTTCCTGCGTGAAAAGTTCCTGATGAAGCAAGCTCTCTTGAAACTGATACAGTCAGGTAAGCCTTTACCCCATCTGTGAAACCAACCACCAGGACCATATTGCCTTTTCCCTTGATCATATCAAATGCAAGATCCCTTACAGTTTCGCTATCTGATTCAATTTTCCTGGCAAGAAAAGAAACATTACCAATTTGTTCTGTCTGATCCCTGAATTCCTTAGAAAGCACGACGGCCTTTTCTTTCTTCATTTTCTGCAATTGCTTTTTCAGGGTATCATTCTCTTCTATCAATGATTTAACACCTTTAATGATCTCATTTTGATTCTTGAAAAACCCTTTTAACGCTTTAATAATGTTATCTTCTTCTAAAATATACCTTTCTGCCTCTGCACCGGTAATGGCTTCGATACGCCTTACTCCTGCAGCAATGGCACTTTCGGAGATCACCTTAAAAAAGCCAATTTGTCCCGTAGAAGGAACATGTGTCCCCCCGCATAGCTCAGTGCTATCTCCAAATCGTATTACCCTGACCTGATCACCATATTTTTCTCCAAAGAAAGCCAAAGCACCCATTGCCTTTGCATTTTCCATGGAAAGTGACCTGTGCTCATCAAGCGGATGGTTTTTTCGGATCTCCATATTTACGAGCATCTCAATTTCACGTATCTCTTCATCACTCACTTTCTGAAAATGACTAAAGTCAAAACGAAGATGCCTGGGATCTACCAGAGATCCTTTCTGTTCCACATGATCACCCAATACTTTCCTTAATGCATGATGCAAAAGATGTGTGGCAGAGTGATTGTTGGCAGTGCTGATGCGGTTCCTCAAATTAATCCTGGCTTTGTATGTTTTCCCGGCATGATGTGGCTCTTTCTCTGCAATATGAACAATTAAATCATTTTCCTTGATGGTATCCAGAATCTTGATTTCTTCCTCACCACATGAGATCACTCCTGAATCTCCAACTTGTCCCCCCGACTCGGCATAAAATGGCGAAACATCAAAAATCATTTCAAAAACAGTTTTTTTCTTATTCTTTACTTCCCGATACCTCATAATCCTTACATTGGTTTGATGCTTATCATAACCAACAAATTCTGTCAGGCGTTCAAAAGGCTCAATTATAACCCAATCACCAGTATCCTTTTCTGCAGCCTTTCGTGACCTTTCTTTCTGAACCTTTAAGCCATCTTCGAATCCAGCCATATCCACCTGCCAGCCTTTTTCCCTGGCCATCAGCTGTGTGAGATCAATGGGAAATCCAAAGGTGTCAAATAAATCAAAGGCAAACTTTCCATCGATGACTTGCTGCTTGTTTTTTTTGTCGGCAATGTATGCATCGAAACGCTTGATGCCCTGTGATAAAGTTCTTTGAAAAGACAGTTCCTCCTCCGCAACAACTTTTATGATCAGGCTTTCCTGCTTTTCAATCTCAGGGAAAACTGTCCCCATTTCTTTAACCAAAACCGGCACCAGTGATGAAAGAAAAACATCCTTCATACCCAAAAAGGTATAGCCATATCTGACCGCCCTTCTCAAAATCCTGCGAATTACATAGCCGGCACCGACATTTGACGGAAGCTGGCCATCTCCGATGG
>JAGYLD010000033.1 GCA_018401355.1 Bacteroidales bacterium | reverse complement strand
TGCAGGAAAAGCTTGACAAAGCCATTCATATGTTCTATAAAAAAGTCAGGGAGGATAAAAGTCTGGGCACCGGCCTCTTCCTGATACATTCCGATAAGCTTGGATTTCACAGGAAGATATCGGCCCATCACGATCCCTCGGTTGCAACACATCCCGGTCAGCCTTTTCATATAGCCAGTATAGGAAAGACTTTTACCTCCGTCATTATCGCCATACTTTACGAAAAGGGGAAGGTAGGGTTGGATGATCTTTTGCATGAACATCTTCCGGAGGAGGTCATACGGGGGCTTCATATATACAAAGGCAGGGATTATTCTTCTTTCATAAGGATCAGACATCTTTTGAACCATACGTCTGGTTTGGCCGACTATTACCTCGACAGGAATGCCTCCGGTGTCAGGCTTCTCGACCTGATGATCTCCGAGCCTGACAGGTTCTGGACGCCTATGGATACTCTGGACTGGACCAAAAACCAACTGTTGCCGAAATTCGTCCCTGGAAGTGGATTCCATTATTCCGATGCAAACTACATGTTGCTGGGCCTTATCATAGAAAGTCTTACAGGTTTGAAATACCATGAGGCATTATCCGAAATGGTATTTCGCCCGCTCGGGATGGAAAATTCCTACCTCGTCTTCTATTCTGAACCGGAAGCGCCTTTGGAACATTCAATGGGGAAGTTTGAATATCAGGGATTGGATCTTTACAAGGCCAAAAGCATCAGCATGAGCTGGGCCAGCGGGGGGATTGTGTCAACATTGGAGGATATGCTTCGTTTTATGCGGGGTCTGGTACATCACCGGCTTATGAGACCTGAAACTCGTGAGGCTATGAACGATTGGGCAAAAATGGCCTTTAACCTGCGTTATGGCTATGGGATCATGAAATTCCATTTTCCAGGAATGTCGAGAAAGTACGATATCTGGGGGCATTCAGGTTCCATTGGGGCGGTCTGTTATTATAATCCAGCCATGGATATTTACACCATTGGAACCTTTCATAAAAACGGATATCAGGTGCAGCCGGTCATCTTCATTGTGAATGTGTTGAGAAAGATCAGAAGGGCAGTGAATTTCTAATAACTTTATTCAGAAAGCCAAACCGGATCTTTCATGTCGTTTTCATTCTTAACTTTACTGCCCGAAAAATCAGCTGAATGAACGATAACTTATTTGAAAAGGCATATGATCCGGAACAGTTCCGTGAGAATGGCCATCGCCTGATAGATATGCTGGCGGATTATATGAAAGCATGCCTTGACAATGAAGAAATGCCTGTGCTTCCATGGAAGGAACCGGCAGATCAGGAGAAATACTGGAGAGGGGTTTTCAATTCTTCCGGGAAGTTTTCGATAGAGGACTTCTTTAAAGACTACCTTGAAAAATCGAATCATATCCACCACCCACATTATGCCGGACACCAGGTCGTACCTCCATTACCTCTTACGGCGCTTGCCAACCTTATTGAGGCTTTCACCAACAATGGAATGGCTGTTTATGAAATGGGACCTGCTTCCAGTGCTATGGAAAAGGTGGTTATTGACTGGCTGTTAGGGTTTTGGGGATGGCAGATTGAAGGGGGTGGAATGCTGACATCCGGAGGATCCCTGGGAAACCTGACTGCCATGCTTGCGGCCAGACAATCATACAAGGAAATGGATGTATGGGAAAATGGGATACGCAATGGACTGGCGGTAATGGTTTCATCGGAATCGCATTACAGCATTGAAAGAGCTGTTAAGATCATGGGACTGGGCGAAAAGGGGGTTATCAGGATCCCGGTAGATGATCATTTCAGGATACAGGTAAACAGGTTGCAGGATATCCTGGATGACGCTGTTGAAAAGGGGATAAGCGTTTTTGCGGTGGTGGGAAATGCATGCTCCACATCGACTGGAAAATATGATGATCTGGCAGCACTGGGAGAATTCTGCCGGAAGAACAAAATATGGTTTCATGTTGATGCCGCACATGGCGGACCAGCGATCTTCAGCGAAAAATACAAGCACCTTGTGAATGGTATTGAAATGGCAGATTCGGCAGTTATCGACTTCCATAAGATGATGCTGGTGCCTGCGCTCACCACCGCAGTGCTCTATAAGGATAAAAAGAATCCGTTTGAGGCATTTACGCAGAAAGCAAGGTATCTTTTGCAGGATAAGGGGGAACTCAACTGGTGGGACAGCGCAGGCAGGACCATAGAATGCACTAAGAAACCTATGTCGGTAAAGGTTTTTATGATGATAAAAATGTTTGGTGCGGGGCTTATTGAAAAATTTGTCGATAAAACATATGACCTTGCAAGAGATTTTGCCGGAGAAATTGATGCAACTGATGATTTTGAACTGGCTGTTCAACCGGATTCCAATATTGTCTGTTTCAGATACAAGCCCATCACTCCGGGATCGGTTGATTTGGACGAGCTAAATTCGAATATTCGGGATGAACTGAAAAATAATGGAGAATATTATCTGGTGCAAACCAATATTAATGATGAGATATTTATGCGGGCATCTTTTATGAATCCATTTACAGATATTGGGATGATGAGAGATATGCTTGGACAAATCAGGGAAATCGCAAAATTAGAGATGAATTAACATTTCTTGAAGTATTTTTAATTCTGTTTATATTATATCAGAGATCAGGATGAATGTAATACATGCAAAAAAGGATCTTTTAATACCTTCATCCTATATGATTTTTGTAATAATAAGTGAAAAAGTTACTGTATTTAATACATGTATATATAAATTAGAATGTATACAAACTGCACATATAGTTCTATTAACATATCTTGAAAACAGACGTAGCACCTTTATAAAATTCGTAACTCATTTATTATCTATAATTTATATTCTTTCTAAATTTTTATTCGTCATTCTATATCAGGAAAAAACTATAAATTTGAATTGTTAAATAGTTAACAAATAGATTTTTGTAAATATTCATCTATAATTAAGTAACACAATAATTTAATCAGGAATTATTATGAGAAATGCTGTCCAAAACATTCTGAAAAAGTTTGGTAATGATCGCGGCAGATTGATGGACATCCTGAAAGGTGTTCAGTCGGAGCTTGGTTTTGTCAATGAAGAAGCAAAAAAATTGATTGCTGAGGGACTGGATATGTCATATGTGGATGTCGAACAAACGCTTTCTTTTTATCATTTCTTTACAGATTCATCCCGTGGGAAATACACTGTTTATTTGAACAACAGTGCCGTTGCCGAAATGATGGGCAGATCTGATGTTGCTGCTGCTTTCGAAAGAGAAGCAGGTTGCAAATTTGGATCTGTGACTGAAGATGGGCTGATTGGTCTTTACGATACATCATGTATTGGAATGAACGATCAGGAGCCGGCTGCAATCATTAACGGAAAAGTTTTTACAAATCTTACATCTTATGATGTTAAGGATCTTGTTGCAGCCATGAGAAGTGGGAAGGTTGTGAGCGATCTGATCACAAAATATGGAGATGGAAAGAATTCAGACGGGCTTATTAAAGCAATGGTTGCCAATAACATTCGTAAGAGTGGTGATGTGCTGTTAACCAGCCATAAAGCTGGAGAGGGTATGGTAAAAGCTCTTGACATGGAACCCGCTGAAGTTGTTGATATTGTTAAGGCTTCTTATTTAAGGGGTCGGGGAGGTGCTGGTTTCCCGACCGGACTAAAATGGGACTTTTGCCGTAAGTCCAATGGCGAGGTTAATTTTGTTTTGTGCAATTGCGATGAGGGTGAGCCAGGGACATTTAAAGAACGTATCTTATTAACAGAATATCCTGAGCTTGTTTTTGAAGGTATGATTATCGCGGGATATGCCATCGAAGCTCAGGAAGGCATTCTTTATCTGAGGGAAGAGTATGAATACATGCTTGCTTATCTTGAAGCTGTGCTTAAAGGTATGAGGGAGAATAACCTTCTTGGAGAAAACATCCTGGGTAAAGGTTTTAATTATGACATCAGGATCCAGCTTGGAGCAGGGGCTTATGTTTGTGGTGAGGAATCTGCGTTGATAGAATCTTGTGAAGGCAAGAGGGGAGAACCTAGAAATCGTCCTCCGTTCCCGGTACAAAAAGGATATATGCAGCAGCCTTCTGTTGTGAATAATGCAGAAACGTTGGCATCAGTGGTTAAGATCCTGAAGAATGGAGCAGACTGGTACACCATGAGAGGTTCACGTGAAAGTACTGGTACCAAGTTGTTAAGTGTTTCGGGCGACTGTAAGTATCCGGGCGTTTATGAGATTGAATGGGGCATTCGTGTCAGGGATATTCTGGATATGGCCGGTGCAGATGATGTACAGGCTGTTCAGGTAGGTGGTCCTTCCGGAGAATGTATTGGTCCTAAAGAATTCAAAAGGACCATTTGCTTTGAAGACCTTCCGACAGGTGGTTCTATAATAATAATAGGTAATAAGAGAAACCTTATCAAAGATGTTGTCCTGAATTTTATTGATTTCTTCATCGAAGAATCTTGCGGTTCATGTGCTCCTTGCCGGACTTTACCTCCCATTATGAAAAACAGGCTGGAAAAGATCCTGAACGGGCATGGTGTAATGCAGGACGTCAAAGACCTGGAGCAATGGGGAGCCAAGATGAAGATGGCAAACCGTTGTGGTTTGGGCCAGACAGCTGCAAACCCAATCCTTAGCACCATTAGGAACTTCAGGGAAAAATATGAAGAGCTTATCAGGAAAGATGTTGATTTTGATTCAGGATTTGACCTCGCGGCAGCAGTTGCTGATTCCTGCGAATATGTAGGTCGTAAACCGAATCTTTAATTTTTGAATTTTAAAAGTATTGACATGGCCGAAAAAATAAAATTTACCATAGACGGAAAAGAATGTTATGCAGAGCAAGGGCAGACAATTTTGGCTGCAGCACTCGATAACGGTGTGTATATCCCTTCCCTTTGCTACTTAAAAGATTTGATTCCAGCCGGTTCCTGCCGTATTTGTAATGTGAAGGTTTCAGGAAGGTTTATGACAGCTTGTACAACACCTGTAAATGATGGTATGGAAGTTGAAAATAATACACCGGAACTGGAAGAGCTTAGAAAATCCATTGTGGAAATGCTGTTTGTTTCAGGGAATCACTTTTGCCCTGCTTGTGAAAAAAGTGGAAATTGCGAATTGCAGGCACTGGCATATAAATATCAGATGATGGTGCCCCGCTTCCCATATATTTTTCCGGAAAAGGAAGTGGATCCAAGCAGTCCGAAACTGTTTATCGAAAGAAACAGATGTATCCTTTGCAAACGTTGTATTCGTTCTATAAAAGATGAATCCGGCAAGAGCTTATTTGCTTTCAAGAAGAGAGGCAATAAGTTGATGATCAACCTTGACCACGAGCTGGCAGCAACCATGACAGACGAGATGGCGGAGGAAGCCATGGAGATATGTCCTGTTGGCTCCATCCTGCGTAAAGAAAAAGGATTTGATCAGCCCATCGGACACAGGAAGTTCGATAAGCAAGCTATCGGATCAGATATTAAAAGCGTTATTTAGATAATAAAATTAGGAGGCATATATAATGAGTAAACCTATTGTAGCAACAACATCCCTAGCTGGCTGTTTTGGATGCCATATGTCGTTACTCGATATCGACGAACGCATTTTGGAGCTCATAGAGCTTGTTGAGTTTAATAAGTCACCTGTGGATGATATCAAGGTGTTTACAAAACAATGTGATATCGGATTGATAGAAGGTGGCTGTTGTAATAGTGAAAACGTACATGTTCTGAAAGAATTCAGGAAAAATTGTAAAATTTTGGTTTCATTAGGCGAATGCGCCATTATGGGAGGTTTGCCGGCACTCAGAAACGGGATCCCTGTGAAAGAATGTCTGCAGGAAGCTTACCTCGATGGACCTACCGTAATCGAAAATTCCGGTAAGATCCTTCCCAATGATGATGAGTTGCCAATGATCCTGGATAAAGTCTACCCTTGCCATGAAATTGTGAAGATAGATTATTATCTTCCAGGATGCGCACCAAGAGCAGACCTTATCTGGAATGCTTTGATAGCATTGGTTACCGGTGATGAGCTTAAGTTACCCTATGAAGTCGTTAAATTTGATTAAAAGGAGATAGAAATATGTCTAAGAAAATAACCATTGAACCTGTAACAAGGGTTGAAGGCCACGGAAAAGTCACCATCCACCTGGATGATCAAAACCAAGTGGCTCAGTCCCGTCTACATATTGTTGAATTCAGGGGTTTTGAGCGTTTTGTGCAGGGCAGACCCTATTGGGAAGCACCTGTGCTTGTGCAGCGCCTCTGCGGGATTTGTCCTGTAAGCCACCACCTGGCTGCAGCAAAAGCACTTGATGTAATCGTGGGTGCAGGAACCGGTGAGGGCTTGACACCTACCGGCGAAAAAATGCGCCGCCTGATGCATTATGGACAAATGTTCCAGTCACATGCTTTGCATTTTTTCCATCTCGTGTCCCCAGACCTTTTGTTTGGATATGATGCAGACCCGGCTATCCGAAATGTGATCGGGGTAGCCATGAAACACAAAGACCTGGCAGTAATGGGTGTGATGATGCGGAAATACGGGCAGGAAGTTATTCGGGCAACGGCAGGAAAGAAAATCCATGGAACCGGTGCTATACCTGGTGGAATCAATAAACACCTCACCCAGGAAGATAAAGAATTTTTCCAGACTGGACCAGACCCGATGAATATCGAAAAGATGATCGAATGGTCACAGGCATCTGTCGATTTTCTTAAGAATTATTACAAGGAACATAAAGCATTTATAGATGAGTTTGCTTATTTCCCGTCAAACCACCTCAGTCTTGTGAGAAAAGACGGAGCCCTGGACCTCTACCATGGTGTCCTCAGAGCGGTGGATCATGAAGGTAACAAGATCCTTGATGATGTTGACTATCAGGAATATGAAAAATACATCCAGGAAGAAGTCAGGAGCTGGAGCTACATGAAATTCCCTTATCTCAAACATCTTGGAAAGGAAAAGGGATGGTACAGGGTAGGTCCTCTGGCCAGGCTAAATACCTGTGATTTTATTCCTTCACCAATGGCTCAGAAGGAATTCGAGGAATTCAAATCACTTACCAACGGAAAGCCAAACAACCATTGCATGCATTATCACTATGCACGCCTGATTGAATTGTTGCACTCCGCTGAAATGATGAAAGACCTTTTGAACGATCCTGACCTGATGGAAGGTGAACTTACAACCAAAGGAGCTAAAATTGACAGGGGCGTTGGTGTGATAGAAGCTCCCAGAGGTACATTGTTCCATCACTATGAAATCAATGATAAGGACCAGATTGTAAAAGCCAATCTGATCGTGTCTACCACAAATAATAATGAGCCGATGAACAAATCGGTCAATTTTGTGGCTAATAAAATGATGAACGGACAGACTGAGATATCAGAACCGATGATGAATGCCGTTGAGGTGGCGATCAGGGCATACGATCCATGTCTAAGTTGTGCAACTCATGCATTGGGTAAAATGCCACTGGATGTTTCATTATACGACGCTAAAGATAATTTGATAGATAGGAAAATAACTCAGTAGTCGTGAAAATCCTACTGTATGGTTATGGTAATCCTGGCCGGCAGGATGATGGCCTGGGAGTTGCTTTTGTTAATGCCATGGAAAACTGGGCCAGGAGGAATAACCAACGGGATATTGTGTTTGAAAACAACTATCAATTAAATATTGAAGATGCAGAAGCCATTTCCAACTATGACCTGGTGATTTTTGCAGATGCATCACAGGAAGATATCAATGATTTTTGTATCTCAAAAGTTAATGAATCTTCCAGGGTATCATTTACAACGCATGAAGCTTCACCAGGTTACATTGTGAAGCTGAGCAAAGAGCTTTTTGGGAAAGTACCCCCTACTTATCTTCTTCATATCAAAGGATATGATTGGGAATTTAAGGAAGGGATAACCCAAAAAGCCCGGAAAAATCTGGATAAAGCCGTTAGATATTTTGAGGATCTGCTTGTCCGGCCGGAAACATTAATTATGGAACAGGGAAAAATTAAGTATTGTTGATCATATCGAAAAATTAAAAGAGTAATTATGGATCTATCTACAAATTATATGGGATTAAAGCTCAAAAATCCCATTATTGTCAGTAGCTCAAAACTTACCAGCGATATTCAGAATATCAAGAAATGTGCTGATATGGGTGCTGGTGGTATTGTGCTGAAATCATTGTTTGAAGAGCAATTATTGTCGGATTCGCAACGTCTCATGGATCAGGATGATAAATATTTCTGGTTTCCTGAGGCTGTAGATTTTATTAATGCACACTCAAAATCCCAGGGTGTTAAAGAGTATTTAGGGTTGATCAATGAGTCAAAAAGGCTCACTGATATTCCAATTTTGGGTAGCATCAATTGCGTTTCTTCTCATGAATGGCCTAAGTTTGCCAAAGACCTGGAAGATGCAGGAATTGACGGGCTGGAATTGAATATTGCAATTTTCCCGTTTGATTCCCGGGTCAGCAGCAAGGAAATTGAAGACAGATACATAGAAATTGTGGAAGCTGTGAAAAGCTATGTCAACGTGCCTATAGCTGTAAAAATTGGCCCATGTTTCACCAACCTTATGCAGATTGTAACAAGGCTGTCAGAAGCAGGTGCAGACGCTGTGGTATTGTTTAACAGGTTTTATCGACCTGATATTGATATTAATGCGGAAAAACTGCTCATCGATAACTATATGAGTGCTCCGGAAGAAATTACCCAGCCATTGCGATGGATTTCATTGCTATCTAACAAGGTTAAATGCGATATCGCCGGTAATACTGGCATTCATGATGCTGAAGGTGTTGTTAAAATGTTGTTCTCGGGAGCATCAGCTACTGAGATTTGTACAACACTTTATAAAAACGGTGTCGGATATATTGATACCATGATCAATGATCTTGAGAAATGGATGGAGGACAACAACCACGATTCAGTAGAATCCATCAAAGGAATGATCAGTACAAAAGCAGAAAGCCTTGCAGCTTTCGAAAGAGTCCAATTCATGAAGAAGACTTTGACGGAATCATAACCTATAGATTACAGCAAAATAATAAATCCCCTATCTTCATGTGAAGAAGGGGATTTTTACTTAAGATACAGATTTATATACAAGGTTAAGTGGCTTCTGCTTCACGGAACCTTTTGTCAAATTCAGGATCATAATCATCTTCCATCAAACCGTTATCACCTATCCTGTAACCTTTTGAATTCCTTCCGGTTTTGACAATGTTTTTCCCTTCACAAGCACTGATTCCTGTCCATTTGCAGTTTTGGCAATGGGCTATACCATTGATCTGTATGCCCCAGCATTCGTCGCTTGAAAGTTTTGTGGTGTCGATCTTACGCATATCTTATGACTTAAAGGGTAAAAATAGTCAGAAAATGTCAGAAAATCAAACCAGGTTTGTAATTTTTATAGAATTTAAAAAGTGCTGAATATCCAAAGTATACCTATGGCTATAGCAAAAAGGCCTCCTGCTACTCTTAAAATATTGAACCATTTGGTGTTATGAGATATTGCAGTTTTGTTTGAAATAATTCCGAGTATCATGGCAAAAATCAGCATGGCAGCAATGGTTCCCAAACCGAACCCCACCAGGTACAAAGCTGAATCCCAGACAGAGGGTAGTGCAAGGGTTGGCAAAATCAAGATTAAATGGGAAACGCCTGCGAATCCATGAAGCGTTCCAACAGAAAATGCAGTTATTTTATTTTGCTTTAATGGCTTGTTGTGACTGTGCGCGTGTTTTTTATCCTCCGGGTGTTCATGTGGATGATCGTGAATGATGGCTTCTTTGTCAAGATGGATATGAACATGGGCGTGTTTTTTGTTTTTGTACATAACTTTTATAATTGCCCATGCACCGATAGCGATAAGAACAATGCCCACGAGTTGTTCGCTGTAAGAAGAAATGGCATCAACAGGGATGAATTCTTTGAAAAGGATGAACAACACACCGATGAGCAGCATACCAAGCACATGGCCAAGTCCCCACAGCACCCCAACGGCCCATGCTTTTTGACGGCTGTCTATTGCGAGTGGGGTAACCGCAGCAATGTGATCCGGTCCTGTAACTACATGAATTGAACTTGTAATAATACCCGTAATTACTGGTGTCATTATGCCTTATTCCTTTACAATTTCAAATATTTCATTTCTGTCCCATTCAGCCCAATATTGGATGGCGTGTTTCCGTATCAGTTTCCAGTATGGATCTGTTAAGGCCCCGTGCATTTCAATCGCAGCCCGGACATCTTGACTGATCTTTTCCCAGGATGATCTTTTCAATCGTAAAGTGATGTTTTTTCCATCATGAATGAATGTTGCTTCAGGTCTTTTTATTTCCTCATCACTGATCCTGATCAAGCCATGGCCAAGGGTAGCACCTGTGCTCACCTGCAACCCATCGTTAAGGCAACTGATGGGAGGTTGTATTCCCGCGTAGGAAATTATCTCAATATGATCATGATCGGCCGATAATTCATCCAGTGCCCTGAGCCCCATCTTCATGCCGATAATGGCATAGATTCCCAGGTGTCCGTGCATCTCATTTGTCAGGACGCCGTATCGCCATTCTTCCATTCCGTGCCTATCAATGATGTTTTGGATTTGAGGCCGGATGTCGTCACAAAACAATTCATTTGCAGCGGGAAATACGGAGAATGCTTTTTCCTGTGTATCAACTCCGGTAGTTTCGTCTTTCATGGCTATGGGTTTTGTATTATGTTCTGTTGTTTTTGAAACAAAAGATTGCGAAGAGAGCCCGTTGCTCAGGAATGCAACTATAAATGAAATCGCTATGCTTTTTGCTGACATCTTGCAATGATTTTTAATTTTTTATTTTGCTGGTGGTCTGAATGAAACCTCCAAACCTCCGAACAACGTGATGCCCGGCATGGGATAACCGTAATTGATCTCATACTGCCTGTCGAGAAGATTATCACCCCTTACGAAGACTTTAAGAAAACGGTTTACCTGATAGCCAATTCCTGTATTGAGGGTTGAATAAAATTCCTTGGTTTCTGTTGGTGAAGTTTGAGTATACAGTTCTCCGATATAATTTAAGCTGACATTAAAAGAAAATTTGCCGGCAATGTATCTTCCGCCCAGGAATAACTGGTGCTCAGGGGCCCCAATAATGGGTGTTTCCATGTGGAGATATGCATAATTTGTATGAATGTTAAAGTTTTTTAGGATATTTACCCGTCCTGAAAATTCGATTCCATAATGTTCGAAAGAGCCACTGTTTTCATTGTTGACATTTGGAAATCTGCCAATGGTCATGATCAGATTGCTCCCTTCCGAATAATAGGCGGTTAGCTCAATGCTTGCTTTGTCTTTAAGGATTTGTTGGATCCAGCCTGCTTCATAGTTCCACATGGACTCAGGTTTGAGATCCGGATTGGCTGATGCCCAAAGGTAAAGTTCGCGGATCGTCGGGCTTCTGAAGCCTTTGGATGCGGATGCTTTAAATGTTGTACTTTCAGATGCCAGGACTGAAATACCGGCCTGAGGAATCCATTCGTTGCCGAACTGTTCACTTGCCTGCCAGCGTATTCCACCGGTAAGAATGATCATGGATCCGATGCCCTGCTGATAATACAGGTAAGTTCCAGCCTCACTGATGGACCGATCGGTAATCTCTGCAATTTTTTCTCCCCGGGGGTTTCTCTGTTCTGCATAGCCGGCATTTTCCTGAAAATCAAAACCGATGGTAAGGGTTGATTTTCTGAATGGTTGGAACGATTCATACATCATCAGGCCCATGTTGTGGTCGGTGGAATAAAACCCGTCGTAAATATCATGCTTTCCAAAGTTGTAATAATATTTTATTTCCCCTTCTGCATTGCTGAAGCTGTTTTCAAGGGATATTGAGCCCATTCCCCGCAGGATGTCAACCCAGTGGCGGGGATCGATATTGGGTGCATCATCTGTTCCCGGATCATAGGATTTGAATTTGGCGATGTTACCGTCTGCATTTAACTTGAAGTTGGCGCTAATCTGGTAACCAAGTTTTAAAAAACCATTGTTGATATAAAATTCCGAACCGGCCCTGTGCCCCTGTGTCTCATCATGGTTTGCCGATGCAAAAACACTGAACTTTCCTTTCTTATAACCAATGCTTCCCATGTATTTCTGGGTGAGATATGATCCGAATGAAACCCGGGCATTTCCTGACCAACCATCATTTTGCTGTTTCCTGGTAATAATGTTTATCACTCCTCCCATGGCATTAGACCCATAAAGCAATGAAGCCGGCCCCCTGATGACTTCAACCTTTTCCGCATCAGACGTCACATAGGAATCGGGCAAGGGATGGCCAAATATTCCCATGAACTGTGGATGCCCGTCTATCAGCATCAAAACACGGGTATTGGGTGACCCGCTAACGCCCCGGATGCTGATTTGTCCGGCGGCTCCTCCGGAAACCCCAAATCCCGTTATGCCCCTTTCTGATACAAAAACTCCCGGAACCCTTTCGCTAATTATTGGCAGGATCGACGATTCTCCGCTTTCTTCAAGTTCCTCACGGGGAATGACTGATACGGTCAAAGGATTGTTGTTCCTGGAAACCTGTACCCGTGATCCGGTAATAACAGCCTCAGCAACCTGATATTCAACCGGGGTTAATAAGATGTCCTTCCTGGTTTCATATCCTTCCCTTACCCGGATAGAAATCCTGGCTTCCTTATAGCCAATGTATGTGACAATTAAATCGTAATTGCCAAATTCTATGCCTTTAAACATGAATCTTCCTTCAAAATCTGTAGCAGTTATACGGTTTGCTTTTTCAATTGAGATGTGAGCTCCCGTTAAAGGGGCATTTGTTTCTGCATCAATCACTTTTCCTGATATTTGGGCGTTGGATACAGAAATCAGGCTGAAAAACATTATGCAAAAAACAGTCCTTTTTAAAATCATAAGGGTAGCAATTATTTAAAATTCGTAATACTTTGGGTTCAAAAAAATTATGGTGTACTCATCACCAATTGCCCGTGTTTGATTCCTTTGATGGCAATCAGCTTGTCTGCAAGATTCCTGAGTTGGTTTGCAGGACCCTTTACAGCAATGGTTTCCAGGCAATTATGATGATCAAGGTGAACGTGCTGGACAGAAAGGATCAGGTCGTGATAATCGTGTTGAAGATCTGTGGACCGGTTTTGCAAATCACGTTTATGATGGTCATAAACAAGAACAATGGCTCCGGCTACATCTTCATTGCCTTTCCATTTATCTTCCACGATGGTGTTGTTGATAAGATATCGTATGGCCTGGGACCTGTTTGGGAACTGGTGCCTTTGAACGAGATCATCCAATTTTTTTAATAAATTTTCTTCCAGTGAAACACCAAATCTTTTTACCTGCATAACAAGAATGTTAAAATCGTGGCACAAAATTAGTTTCTTGTCAACTTGGAACCAAACTAAATTGCTTAAATTTATGATGGATGAATAATTTTTCAAGGCAATGGGTTAATCTTTGCAATGGTTCATTTTTAAATGCTCAAATAAGTTTTATATTTGATATTCCAAACTTCATAAATATGATTGATGATATCCTTAAAAAGGAACAATTAACCAAACCAGACATCCTTCGTTTGCTGGAATGTACTGTTGAGGAAGAGAACAGACTTTTTGAAAAGTCGGCTTTGATCAGAGAGGAGAATGTTGGAAACAAGGTTTATTTGCGTGGGCTGGTTGAGGTTTCAAATGTTTGTTCTAAGAATTGCTTTTATTGTGGTATACGGTCGGGAAACAGAAAAGTAAACCGCTACACCATCTCTGAGTCAGAAGTTCTTTCCGCTGTTGAATTTGCATACAGCCAGGGGTTTGGTTCTTTAGTTTTTCAATCAGGTGAACATTCAGGAAACGTGTTTACCAATTATATCGGGAATCTTCTTCGGGGGGCAATGGATATTTCAAAAGGGGAGTTGGGGATAACCTTATCTTGTGGAGAACAAAGCCTGGATGTATATCGTTTCTGGAAAGAGTTGGGAGCACGGCGTTACCTTCTGAGAATTGAAGCTTCGAACCAGGATTTGTATGAAAAATTGCATCCCCTTGATGAAAAGCATAGTTATTACAAAAGGCTCCAATCTTTAAGTAACCTTCGCATTGCAGGCTATCAGGTTGGAACCGGGATTATGATCGGTTTGCCATTCCAAACCCTGGAAAATCTTGCAGATGACCTCATTTTTATGCAATCACAGGATATTGATATGGTAGGCATGGGGCCATACATCCTTCACCGGGATACTCCATTGTATGAATATCGTCACTTTGTTCCTCCGCTTAAGGACCGGATAAACTTGTCTTTAAAAATGATTGCTGTCCTGAGGATCCTGATGAAGGATATCAATATTGCCTCAACAACTGCCTTATCGGCCATTGACCCGAGAGGTAAAATCCTGGGCCTTAAAGCCGGTGCCAATGTGATCATGCCAAACATTACACCATCCAGGTATACGTCAAATTACAATTTATATGACAATAAACCATTCGTGGACATATATTCCAACACATCAAGGTTGCAGTTTGAGGAGGAGATCCATGAAGCCGGTTTCAGTATGGGTTATGGCGAATGGGGTGATTCACCACATTTTAGTAAACGGATGGATCAATGAACAGGTATTTCATAAAGTTAGCATACAATGGCAACAGGTATCACGGATGGCAGGTCCAGAATAATGCAACCGGAATTCAGGAAGTCATTAACAAAGGATTAAGTTACCATGTGAACAAAAGTATAAACGTGGTTGGTTGCGGCAGAACTGATACTGGGGTGCATGCCAGGCAATTTTATGCTCATTTTGACGTGAGTCAAACATACAGCGCTGACGAACTCAGGGGACTGGTTTTTAAAGTCAACCGGTTTTTGCCATCTGATATTGCTATTTACGATATTTTTCCAGTATCCTCCGGTGCTCATGCACGTTTTGATGCTTTATCAAGAACCTACGAGTATTATATTGCATTAGAAAAAGATCCTTTTCTGGAAGAATTCAGTTGGCTTTTTTATGGGGGTATTGATGTGAAGGCAATGAATAATGCTGCTGAGAAACTATATGAATATGAGGATTTTACCAGTTTCTCGAAACTTCATACACAGGTAAAAAGCAACAATTGCAGGATTGAACATGCAAAATGGGAGCAGAGAGATCATCTGCTGATTTTTTCCATCCGGGCTGATCGATTTCTGAGGAATATGGTACGGGCTATTGTGGGTACGTTGCTGGAGGTTGGGACCCGTAAAAAAACTATTGATGAATTTATTGAAGTTATTGAGTCAAAAAGCCGATCGGAAGCAGGACTTTCTGTTCCCGCAAAGGGTTTGTTTCTAACCAGAATTGAATATCCTGAGACAATTACATCAATGCTTAAGGCAAACAGACAATAAGCACTCTGCCTTCTCTCACAATACATTCTGTCGTTATCTTTCCGTTTTATAATGCTTCAGTATATTCACCTACAACTTTTCCTGGAAGTGTAGAGGGTTCTGTGAGGATATCCATTATAGCAGAATATTGGCCCAATAGATCGAGTCCTTCAATAATGAATTTAGCTGCAATGGAAGAAAGATCGGATTGTAAAAGTTTTTATAGGGCTTGCTATGTTGAGTATTCAACGATAAAGATAAATCTATTATTAATACTTTCGTTTTAACACTTTTTTTACATGCATGGCAATATTGCTGGCAGAAAGGCCATACTTTTCCATGAGTTTTTCCGGTTCACCGGATTCCCCAAAACGATCTTTCATTCCGACAAATTCCATGGGTACCGGATGATTTTGTGTTATAAATTCAGCTACTGCAGAACCTAACCCTCCTGTTACCTGGTGTTCTTCAGCAGTCACGATGGCACCTGTTTCCATAGCAGCTTTTAAAACTGCGTCATGATCCAGTGGTTTTATGGTATGCATATTTATAACCCTGATTTTCAACCCATCCTGGTTGAGGGTATTTGCAGCCTCGAGGGCTTCCCATACCATATGTCCTGTAGCGATAATGGTGGCATCGCTGCCCCTGCTCAAAATTTGTGCTTTGCCGATCTCAAAGTGTTGGTTTTCAGATGTAAAATCAGGAACCGGGGCTCTTCCGAACCTTAGGTAAACGGGACCGGAAAAGCGATTAAGGCAAGCTATTGTAGCTATCCGGGTTTGAGTGGCATCACAGGGTGAAACAACGGTCATATTTGGTAAAGCTCTCATTACAGCAATATCTTCCAGGGCCTGATGGGTAGCTCCGTCAGGGCCAACTGAAATACCAGCATGTGCACCTCCAATGAGTGCATGGAGATTATTGTAGCAAATGGAAATTCTGATAAAATCAGTAGTCCGCAATGCTGAAAACACTCCATAGGTGGCGAAAACAGGAATTTTTCCTGACAAGGCCAGCCCTGCGACTGCTCCAACACAATTTTGTTCTGCAATCCCCAGTGAGATAAACCTTTCAGGATACTCGGCAGCAAATAAATCCATGCCTACCGAACCTGTTATATCTGCACCAATGCCCAGGATCCTTTTATTCCTTCTGGCAGCTTCAAGAACGCCTTCTCCAAATCCTTGTCTGGTTGCGACGAAACCTTTTGTTACATATTGAGCCATATTAATCCTGATAATATTCTTCTATTTCTTTGATGAATTTAATTGCTTCGCTTTCTGTGGGGGCTTTCCCATGCCAGTGATGATCGTCTTCGATGCTGCTGACCCCTTTTCCCATTTTTGTGGTAGCCAGTATGACAATGGGTTTTCCTTCCACATACCTGGCTTCTTCTATTGCATATATCAGATCTTCCATATTGTGGCCATCACAGCTTATGGCATGCCAGCCAAAAGAACGCCACTTTTCAATAAGGGGTTCCAATCCCATTACGTCCTCAGTTTTCCCGTCTATTTGTACCCCGTTTCTGTCAACGATCGAAATAAGATTATCCAGCTTATGATGAGAAGCACTCATAGCAGCCTCCCAAATGGATCCTTCCTGCAATTCCCCGTCACCATTGATGCAAAAAACATTCCATTTTTTCTCATCCATTTTACCGGCAAGAGCCATGCCTACAGCCACAGACAACCCCTGCCCAAGTGACCCGGCCGACAATTCTATGCCGGGCAAACCATGTTCCCTGCCGGGATGACCCTGTAATCTGCTGCCAAGTTTGCGAAGGGTCAAAAGCTCTTCAACAGGAAAATACCCTGCATGAGCGAGTGTTGCATACAAGACCGGGGAGATGTGTCCAATTGAAAGGATCAGCCTGTCACGGTCTTCCCATTCCGGATCCTCCGGGTGATGTTGCAAAGCATGAAAATAAAGGACAGTAAAAATATCTGCCATCCCAAGAGATCCCCCCAGGTGGCCTGAGCCTGCTTTAGCCAGGCTTTTTACAATGTCTGTCCTGATAATTTTTGATACACGCTCCAATGATTCTATATCCATAATCGCAATATTTTGTTTTTGTAATCCCTCCGATAGCATGCAGGGTATTACAAATAACTAAAAAAGTAAAAAGCGGCTACAGCGGAATACACAATCTTCATCATTGTGCCGGCAAGAAATCCTATGAATGAGCCAAATGCCGCCCTTAATGACTCTTTACTGTTACGTCCACCTGTTGACTCAGCAATGTACGCACCCAGGAATGGCCCAAGCAATATTCCCAAAATGCCAAATGGCCCGATGGTGATACCCATGATGGGCAGAACGATAATTCCAATGATTAATCCGATCATGCTTCCCCTTGTGCCTCGTTTAGTTCCTCCGAATTTTTTCGTGCCGATGATAGGAACGATATAATCAAGTGCTGTGACAGCAATCATGATGAAAGCCATCAGAAAAAGAAAATTATCAGTAAAGGGCTTCTTATCTGTGAACTGCAGTAATAATAAAGAAACATAGCTCAATGCCTGTCCTGGCAATACCGGAAGAATGCAAAAGAGAAACCCCAGAATAATCAGAATGACCCCTACAATGATCAGAAAAAGATCCATTAGCTTGAAATTTTATGGTTTTAAGCAACATGAATTTCACTATTCAAAGATAGTGCACTTCATTTGAATATTGTCAATGATAGAAGGAAATTACATGTTTTGATCTTGAGTTAAGAAATCAATTCATCTTCAAGCATACTCATAATTTCAGTTGCTTTTCCCTGCAAAAATACATCTGTTATAGTGTGGGTATAATTTGATTCTTTTACATTGACCTCAATGATCGAAGCGCCATTTTGCCTGGCAATGATAGGGATTTGGCTTGCGGGCATGATTTCACCTGTCGTTCCAACAATAAGGAAAACATCCGAGCTGTTGGCAGCTTGAATGGAAGCCATATAAGCATCCTGGGGTATTCCTTCCCCGAAAAAAATAAAATCTGGTTTTAACAAGCCGCCCGTTTCAGGACATCTGGGAGGTAAAATGTTTAAATCGATCTTGCTGATGTGGTATTTCTGGCTATTTATTATGCTGATCAAGTATCTTGAATTGCCATGAAATTCATGGACGATCCTGCTTCCTGCTTCCTGGTGAAGGTTGTCAATGTTTTGAGTAATGGTGGCTTGAATCAAACCTTCCTTTTCAAACGTCGCAATTACTTCATGAGCTTTGTTTGGCCTGGCTTGTCCAAAAAAATCATAAAAGATTTCCTTAATAGCTTTCCAGGATTCTTCAGGATGAAGCTGAAAATAGTTTATGTCAAGTATCATGGGGTCATATTTACTCCATATACCATCTTCTCCACGAAAAGGAGGGATCCCGCTTTCAACTGATATGCCTGCACCGGTAAATACAGTAGTTAGTCTTGATTTTTTTAATAGCTCTGCTGCTGTTTTTATTTGTTCGGATATTGACTCCATGAGAACATTTATTGAAAACCATCAATTATCTTAACAAATATAACTCTAAATGGCTTGGTTACACTAAAGTTATTATGAGGAAAATGTAAAATAATGGTTATTCTTTTGGGATGAAAAAAATGTTAAAATTTCAAAGAAAGACCTATTCCAAAAGATTCCTGGATTTGCAATCTCGGGCCATATTCTCCAACCTTTTTCTTTTTCCCATCAACAACTTCATATTCAGGGATTTTTACATCGTGATCGTAAATCATATGAACATAAAGATTTGTTGCAACATGTTCGTTAATGGAAAAGTCCAGGTTGGTTTCCCAGTCAATATCCATATTCCAGCGGTTGACCAGGTTATCATCCAGATAATTATTGTAAAGGTTGAATATGGAGTTGATGTTAATGTTTTTATTTAACTGTTTGGTTAAATTTACTACCAGGTTAATACCAAATTCTGATTTGACTTTGTTCCCATCTTTGATGACTTCTCCTGTATTATCATCTATTTCTGCAGGTTTTACACCATAGGAACCTTTATCGGCTAATTCCTCGTTGAAGACCAATGTGAATTTGCCCGATGCAGGTGACATAAAAAGCGACAGGAAGTCGAGGGGTTGAATTTCCATTCCCAGGGAAGTAGTAATATATGTGCAGGGGCGAAAAATTGAGATATGATCGTTGAATCGTCCGGGTATTTAAATCCTTTATCAAATTGTGTTTTGATGTCAAGCAATGCAGAATAGTACCATTTTTCGTAAGCCTTGTATCCGTACATACTGCTGATATGGATTCGATCTTCGGTCTTACGGAATTTATTTATTTCAGACCAGTTCGTTCCATAAGCCAGGTTAACCTTACTTTGAAACTGAACTTTATTCTTTTCATATTTTGCATTAAACAAAAAACCAGCTTTTCCTGATAAAGCATTGTCACCTCCTTTGGCCCAGTCAGAAAGGGCGATCTGGTTAATCTGTAGTGCAGATTTACCTGATATGATCCAGTATTTTACTGTGTCTTTCGGGATATTCTGATTGTTTGTATCAACCGGAACTGTTGAGTGAAGCAAGGGGGTAATTCCAATGAAAGCCAGCAATAACAATAACCGCATCCTAAAAATCCTGTTTTTGCAAATGTATTAATTATTACAAAAACGACAGTGGAAGCAGCTATATATTTATGGTAAAATGTTTTGTTATGTGCTTATTCTTCCTGATTTTTATTTTTATTTTTCCATCTCCTGGAAATCCTGTCAGCCCACAGGGCCAGGATTATTCCCAGTCCCACTCCGATTCCAACACCGATGGGGAAATTGTCAATATATCCTCCAATCAGGGCTCCAATTCCGATTCCGATAAAGATCCAGACACCATAAAATGGTTTTCTGCTTTTCCAATCTTCCATATATATTAATGTTATTTGATGTATGCAATAGGTTTCGGGATAACAGGTTCTCTGAATACTGATTTGTTTTTGACCATGTTTCTATGATGCCCGTTATGTTTCATTTCTGTTGTATGGCAGATGGAACAGTTCATGTTAGTGCCAATCGTTCCTGAAACTCCCTGATACATTATTGGCTGGATGTTGTCCCTGTCAATGCCATATTTATTGGTTGCAAAATATACTGCATGAGGTGATCCGTGACAGGCCACGCACATTACACCCTGCTGATCGGTACGGTTCCTGTATAAAGCATTAAATCCGGCAGCCCAGTCATTGAATGCATTGGGTCTGTGTTTGAATTGCTTGATGTCAAAGTCTCTATGGCAGCCAAGGCAATCAGGTTCCTGTAACCATGGTATTCTTGGTTGAATCATGGCATAGGAATCTGCCATCCTTGGTTTCAGGTTTGCTCTGATTTTTGTTGCCGATGGTTTATAACATAGCTCTTCATTTTTTAACAAAGCGAGGGCATGGTCTTCAAGGTTACCATGGCAGCTTATGCAATTGAGTCCCATTAGTTTATGTCTTCCGCGGAAGCAGGTTGTATTGCCTCTGGGGCTACCGGGGTGGCAAAGGTTGCAAGCGTCATCCTGCATCCCGGTAAGGTAATTGGCATGGAATCCATGCATGGATGAAGAAAAGTTCATGATGTTTTTTCGGCCCGGAGCTCCGACTGCTGGGTCCATATGACACGACTGGCACAACCTGGGTTGTCCGTTCAGCGCATCTTCCAGCAATGTTGTACCGCTGATACGATCATGAACAGCCAGGATGTTCATGGCTGTTTTGTCTGCAACACCTGAATAATTGTTTACTTTCCATCCACCTCCATGACAATTGCGGCATCCCATTTCTGTAGATGTTGGGGCCACAGTTTTGGTGCTGACGAGGACTGCTCCGGTATTCTTGTCTTTCGCTGTGACGGTAAATAAAGGGTAAGGATTGAATACTCCGTTATCCTGGTAAGGTGTAACCGGGATCATATGCGCAACAAAAGCATTGTTAATGGTTGGATCCATCTCCCCATATACCATTTTGCCGGCAAGTCCTGTTCCTGGTTCCAATTTTGCGCCATAAACTTTTTCAGCATATTCCCAGAAATCAACATGATCCTGGGGATTCCTGTAACCATCTTCCACTTCGTATTCAATGACCACGTTGTCATTTACAATTTCAGGCTTTTCTCCTCTCTTTATCAATTGGGCCCATAATGTGTTTGCTGGTGGAAGGAATGAAAAGTATTTATCATTGTCGGAAATACAATGCATCCCAAGGTCATTCCATACAAGCAAAACATATTCTTCATTAATCTTATCATAGGAAGGGATCTGGTAATATGCTTCTTCAACGATGGCATACCCTGGTTTTACAGCATCTTTTCCATGGAGATCCCTTACTATGTATGCACTCAAAGCTTCTTTTTCATCCTGGCTGCCCCAGAAAGGGGGCATATATTTATTGATCTTTCCCAGCCCGGTAAGTTTGGCCTCCAGCCCTCTTTCTGTAAGATGTTCTGTACGTGCGATGATGTCATTATAACCTCCAATGGTGTGGCAGGCCAGGCACTGGAGAACAAATAACTCATGTCCGGCTTCCTTAAAATTTTCATTATTAACTTCTTTTATGTTGGCCCACCTTGCATGAGCAAGGAAACTATTGTTGTATAGCAAATCAGATCCCTCTTTGGGAACGGAGTTGGAGTAAATGTAATCGTATATCACATATGGTTTTCTGGCGATTTCCCTGGTGTATTCAAATCCCCACATCCAGGCAAAGGCAAATACCAGGATCAACAAAACTCCTGTATTTTGGATTTTTGAGGGGGCTTGCCAGACAAAGAGCAATCCAAGAGTCACAACCAGAATTGAAGCCCAGAAAAACAGTCTGATGTATGTAACAGATGCAGGATTATATTTAAAAATATTATGAAATGCGCTTTCCGGGATGGTATAGACATAATAGAAGCCACTCAGAATGACGACAATGACAGGTAAATAGATCCATTTGGCACAATAGCGGTATAACCTTTTCTGGAAATTTCTGTCTTTCGTGAATGCAGCTGTAACCAATCCAAAAACACCGGCAATGGTAAAAGCAATGCCTGTTCTGAAGATCAGGGAAGGTAAAAAGCTGGGGTTAAAAAATCCGTGCCAGAAGTTTTGCGTAGTAATCCATTTTCCTGGTGTAAGCATGAAACCTATAATACCATTTATAACAAATAAGCTGAGCCATGCAAAAATAAAGTATAGCCAGCCAATCCTTATGTGGGCCTTGGTGTCCATTTTGCCAAAGCGATAATGATATATGAGCAATGCTGTGATTTCTCCAATGAAGAAAACCCATTCCGTAGCCCATCCAAAAACAAAATTATGTATGAGCGATGAGGTGGCAGCAGGATTAACAAGTGAAATGATAAACCATATACCCACTCCAGTAATTCCACCAAAAACCATGGTTAATAGAAGAAAAAACCAGGTATGCCTTTTAACATAATCCATTAATTGGTTGTCGTTGGCTCGGAAAGCTTTCATTTCCGTAAGGACAAGAAACAAGCCTCCACCGACAGCAAGGTGAGCAATGAAAACATGTGCAATTGCAATGATGGCAATAAGCAATCCACCACCGGTGGATGTGATTTCCCATACCGGATAGTTCATAATTATTGTGTTTTTGTTTTATACATCAGTTTAACCATATAATATATGCTATAGAGTCCAATGGCAAATGAAACAAGGAAAAGGATCAGGGAACTGTATTTCCCGGTGACCACCATATCGGCAGGATTGAAAATGCCTTCCAGATATGCATGCCTTAAAAGATCACGCATGAGAACCATCGTGAGAAGAAGAACAATGGTGGTAATGACCGTAAACACCAGTTTTTTTGTAAACGCAGAATACAGGGTGATCAGGGCCAATGTGATCCCCAGTATCAGCAATATCGTGTAAACAATGTTTTGTCCCATAAAAAGCATCATAATTTTTGTGGGCAGGGAGATCAGGAACCATACTCCAATGATGATCTGAACGATGGTCATATAGCCAAATGTCTTTAGACCTGAAGTGATTTGCTTTTCTTTGGTGTCTCTGTCAGCTTTTCTGCTGAAATGATAATACAAGGCCTTTCCGAGTGCTGCAATGGATATGGCTCCGATAATAAAATGAAGATATCTGGGGAACAATGTTGGTTCGCCCCAGTTCAGGTTGGTGCCTGCAGGGTTTTCAAAGTACATGCTCCACCTTGCCGGATCAAGCATCAAGGTATTGTTGTTAACATAAATAAATGCAATGACAAGAAGGACGGCAGTTGATATATACAGGCTTATTTGGGCCAAGTTATGTGCTTTGCCATTTTTTTTAACATAAATATATGCTCCATAGTAGGCGATAAGAAGAAAGGGAATCACCAGGATCCATGGCACAGCCATTATGACTGATGAAGTGTAAAACAGATTTCCATACAATACCTGGACAAAAAGCAGGGGTGGTATCCCAAAATTTATTGTCAGTGCAATAAGCGTTGGAATTGTCATGACTTCATCCTTAAAGGATTTTTTTCTAAAGGAATCGAAAATTGTCAGAATACTTCCGCCTAAGATGAAGTTCATCACTATTATGTGCAGCAGGAAAGTAACTAAGAGAAGAATTTCGAACCACAGCCAATTCACCGGCAGGGTGTCGGGGGAAGGAATAATTTCCGGGGTCATAATTAAGCTGGTTTTTGGTTAATTGAACTATCAAATATAATCGATATTTTTTTGGGTGCAACATAATGATTTTAAAGCTGCTATTTTATAATCAGGATAAAAGTCGTAGCTGATTATTGCGCTTTTTCCATGGATTCCGTATCTTAGTTTGACATTGACACTAAAAAATATACATAATGAATCCCTTTAAAATTGGTTATGCTGTTTTGGGAATAATTTTATTGAACAGCCCGCTTGTTTCCCAGGTCACCACATTGGAAAAGCTGGGTCAGACTCCCGGAGGTGCCGGATATCAGGTAAATTATGATTCTTTATCGGCTCAACTGATTGTGGGTTGTGGTACAAGCCTATGGGTTTTTGATATGTCAAATCCACAGGATCCCGTTATTGTTGCCAAAAAGCCTTTAATGGGACTTGTGTGTGAAACGGATGTATATGGAGATGTACTTTTTGCTGCTGCAACCCATGACGGTGTTTATGCGCTGGACATGACCACTTCCTCTCTGGAGACGATTGATCATTTCCAGCTTGGTTTGCCGGGAGAAACTCAGGGTGCCTATGATCTCTACAGGACAGGGGACACTCTTTTTGTGGCTTCTAACACCAGGATAATCAGGTTGAAATACGTGGAAGGTTCAGGATTTATCCA
>JAGYLD010000032.1 GCA_018401355.1 Bacteroidales bacterium | reverse complement strand
ATCCCATCAACAACATCATTCAGCCGGACTTTAACGAGCCCGAGTTTATCTGTATTGTAATGTTTAGCGATCCTGTTAAGCATGTCATTGTTCAGAATCCCCTGGCTGAAAGCATCGAAAAGGGAGTCTGGCAAAATCTTGTTCATTTCATGCCTTGATACCACATAATGGTTAGAATGGGATGAAACATACTGATGGATTACCTCTTCATGAACCCTATCGTAAGGTGTTATCTGTATTATGGAATAATATACCTGATCTCCGACATGTTTGAATGGAAAGGGCTTAGCAAGCAATCTTTCTAAAACAAGTTCTATTCCCGTTTCTCCAACATCATCAATAACTTCATAATCCTTGTTGTCATCGGTAAAGCCATGGTACATGGGGATCCTGCCATTGGCATTTTCTATACAAATTTCTTCCATGGCATCAATGGTCTGGTAAAAATCCTGCAAATCCTGACTAAGTGAATCTTTGAATGTTTTATCTTGTGGATTTTGAGGTTCCATATTCTCCAGAAGTATACTGACACTGTCAAGATACCTTTTGCTTTGCAGAAATTCATGAAGATTGTTGGATCTTTCCCTGCCATACCAATAATAAGTATTTGCATGGTTGTAATACCTACTGATCTTTTCCTTTTGTATATCAGTTTGCGCTGTTGAGTTCTTTTGCAAAACAGGAAAGCAAAATATTGCCAGGATAAAAGAAGTCAGAATTACTGAGCGGAGCTTAAACATATTGGTCAAGGTTAATGTATTCTTCCCGCTAAGATAGCAATTACAAGCAATTATAATGACATTTTGTAAATGAAGATTTATTTTGTAATTTGCACAAATTAAATATGCTCTGAAATTGGCTGTATGAACTTATATGTTGTGAGTGTTGTTAGCGGAACCTTAAGATCAAATAGCATTATATTATATATTTTTTATTGATTGATGTTTAAAGAATTGAATTCCTGATGGCGGAATTCCAATACCTGTATTTTGTCTAAACAGAGACAGGAATCCATTATTAATCGCAAATCAATGCTATATGTCAATAAATGAGACATTTATAAAAAAGGTTTTTGAGCGGGTTGTTGAGTACAAACCCCGGTTGGCAGCTTTCATGGACGAGGATGATGACATGTTTGATGTCAGGGAGCTGGCCAACAACATCAGCAAAACATATCCCTGGCCTATTGGTGTGGAGATCAGGAGGCTGCTTTCTGGTAATATGGAAGATCTGAACAGAGGAAGAATAGATCAGATATTTAAAACCATTGAGCGGACCATGCAGTTTTTATCTTATGTCCTGGTAATCCAACTTCTGGAACACAAGCTCAAAAATGACCTTGAAATTCCTGACTCCTTCAAGAAGGAATTCACCAGGAGGTTCACGACCACCACCATGGGTAATTTTGTCTGGCTGATCCGGTCCATCAGCGACATCATGGTAAAGAACGATATCACACCTTTTATGGAAGAGATGACGGATATCTTCAACAAAAAATTCATGGGAAAGCTTGATTTCTGGACCCCACAGAGGAATGAACTGGGTCATTACCAGATCAACCTTTCAGATGAAGAAATAGAGGTTCGTTGTCATGAATACATGGATCTTCTCGGTGATATTCTGGCCGATATCGCATTTGTCGTAAAATATCCCCTCGTGACGATCACAGAAATACAGTTAATAAAACCCAAGAGGGAGGATGTACATTATCTTCACAATATGCTGATTCTGAACAGTGCCTCATCCAGTTTTATTGGTAAAGACGGTGATTTTAACCAGTTCACCGACACTCATTCGGTCATACTGGTAAAAAGCATAAAGAACGCGGCAGATGCTTTTCTGAACTTATCCCCATTGATCATTGACACCCACTCGGAAAAGATGGAATCAAGGGAAAAGCTTACAAAGCTCAAGAAGGATGTATACCTGTACTCCAAGTGGGAATTAAAAAAAGGGGTATTACATTATATCGGAACAGAAGCAACAGAGAAGCCCGATATGCGGTTGGTTTCATTTTATGACAACCTGGTTAAAGAATACAAGGAAATCATGTCAGTTTTTTCATTAGAGGAGGAATTGCAAAATGGATAAATCACCTTTTAAGTTTCTCGACAGTTATACGCGCAATGACAGTGATATTTTCTTCGGCAGGGAAAAGGAAACCGAAGAAATTTATTCCAGATTGTTTTACAGCAACCTTATGTTGATATATGGTCCTTCCGGTACCGGCAAGACAAGTATATTACAGTGTGGTGTAGCCAACCGTTTCAGTGAAAACGACTGGAAACCATTGTTTATCCGCAGGAAGGGCAATATCATAAAATCCATCGGCCAGGAGCTGGATAAAATTGCCATCCATCCGGTTCCTGAAAGCAAAGGAAATGTTGAAAGGGTTTACTCCTTATATTTGGATTACCTGATCCCCGTTTATATCATTTTCGATCAGTTTGAAGAGCTGTTTATCTTTGGCACTCAATCAGAAAAAGAAGAATTTGTTGATTTTGTCAGGGAGGTAACGAAAAACTCTGATTATAACACGCACATCATCATTTCCATACGTGAGGAATATCTTGCCAACCTCTCGGAGTTTGAAGACGGGATACCAGATCTTTTCCAGAACAGGATACGTGTGGAAAAGATGAAAAAGAAACAGGCTCTCCAGGCGATAGAAGGGCCTTGTAAAGCCAGAGGAGTCAAACTCGAGGAAGGTGTGGCAGCATCGGTCATCAGCATTATAACGGATGAATCCGGTGCCATAGAGCTCACATGGTTGCAGGTGCTACTTGACAGGTTGTATAAAAAAGCTTCGGGCAGGGGCGGAGAGATCACTATTAAAATGAGTGATGTGGAAGGACTTGGAAAGATCGGGGATGTCCTGGGATCCTTCCTCGAAGACCAGCTTAAAAAGATGGAGAATGGTGACGAGGGAGAAGCCGTTCTGAAAACGCTGGTTTCTTCTGATGGTACAAAAAAACAACTTGACATAAAAGAGATCAGGGAGGCCTTGATTACCACAGGGCATAACTTCGATGATGGCAAGATAAAAGACATCGTCCAGTATTTTGTGAATGTCAGGATCTTGAGCGATAAAGATGAAAACGGAAGGTATGAACTCAAGCATGACAGCCTTGCCAGGAAAGTGTTTGAAAGGCTTACCCTTTATGAAAAAGAATTGCTTGAAGTAAGGCACTTTATCGAACATGCTTACAAAGTGTTTGAAGCCAGGAAAGTTTTGCTCAGCAATGAAGATTTGAACTTCATCCAGCCTTATGAGGACAAGCTGATATTAAGTCATGAGCTGAATGATTTTGTTGAGTTGAGTAAAAGGGAAAGTGCCAGAAAAAAGAAAAGAAAGAGGGTGGTTTTTGCATCTATAGCCATTGTATTGCTGCTTATCATGACCGCTTTTACAACCTGGGCATTGATTGAGCGTGGCAAGGCTTTTAAACAACAAAAAATTGCAGAAAAGCAAAAAAACTTTGCAGAGGAACAAAAAGGCATTGCCGAAGAGAAAAAAGAGGAACTGGCAAAGAAAAACATTGCACTGGATAAAGCTAAAAATGAAGCAGTTAATGCAAAAGAAATTGTTGAAAATGAGCTTTATCACAGCATAAAAAATTCATTGTCGGTAGCCCCTTTGAAAATGAATGTGTTGTACATGGAAGGTTGGAAGAACGTGTCCAACGGGTACACATAAACAATGAGAACATCATTCCGGTGATATATGCCTATCTGCCGAAACATAACGGAGATAGCACTTTGAAGTATAAAGGAGTTGCCAGGATCAAAAGGGTAGGAGGTCACTTCCTGGTTTACGATTTTCATCCGAAGATCAACAGAATCATGATCGGTGCCATAGGCATTACAAGCAAGGGCGATACCCTTAACCTCGGAGCTAAGCCATACAGAATCAAGAAATTCCCAGGTCCATTTGTAACACTGGGAGGCCATGATGGCGGGAACATTGCCAAAAGCGATATCCTGGAAAATCCAAGTCTGAAGATCAAATATTTTACAGATTACAAAATTGATTTCGAGGTAGATGCATTTGTCGCCACCATTTACCATTTAAATGGTAAAAGCACAAATGAAAGGTCCGAAAACAGTAACTTGACACCTGAACAATTGGAGATGATCAGGAATTGCCATCCCGGGGATATTTTGGTTATCGACAACATTCAACTAAAGGCCCCTGAAAAATTTGATAAAAATCCAGATATACGGCTCAGCTTTATTGTTGATGGGAACTTGTATGAGATGGAGCGGAAAAAAAGAAATAAGATCAACAAAGTTCTAAACCTTGCCCATCAATATGAAGGGCAACCCCATACAGCTTATCGCCTGGCGAAAATGGCTTATGAAATGGACAAAGATTCAAAAGACATTCAGGATGAGTTGCTTAAAGCATATATGGGCATACAACGACAATTTTTTGACGGATTAAATGGCCGTTGTCATTATAACCTGCAATATCTCGACAATTTTGGTTCTTTTGTTGTAACTGTTTCAGGAGTCCCACAGGAAAATAGTGATCCCAACGAAATATGGGAAAGTGGGTTGTATCTGTACAAAAGTGAAAATGTTGTCCCATTATTTCTGCTTGACACAAAGATTCTGGATGCCGCATATAACGAGATCAGGCAACAATATTACCTGCTCATCAGGGAACCCAAACAGCTTATCATCCTTAATAAGCATGGTGAAATTGTTAAAACAATTGATCCGGACAACCCCGATGTTATAGAAATACATCCATCACCGGACGGTTCCAGAGTGGTTTTGACTGCTGCAGCGGAGAGGCAGTATTTTGGGAAGCATGACAATCGTGCGGTGCTCATCAACCTGGATTCTGAGAAACAGAATTATTTGTGGGGCAATAAGTATCAGAAAGGCGATACACCAGAAGCTAAACTGGAAGTTGTTTCAGATGTGTGTTTCAACAATGAACTTGAAAGAGTTTATTCTTCATTCAACAAAGCCAACAAATTCGAAGTATGGGATTTTAATGGTAAATTGATCCGAAGTGTGGACCTTGAAGGGAGTCCTGAAAATATGGTGCTGTCGCCAGAAAACGTGCTATTGATCAAGCAGATTGGAGATGAAGGGTATTCCAGTTCAAAGCTTATCTGTTTTGATCTGAACAATGACTCATTGTTTTCCAGGACCTTGCCTTCCAATTACAATAATTTTGAGTTTTCTGATTGTGGAGGATATGTGTTGTTCAGTGATGGTAAGCATACTGCCGTATTCAATTGTGAGATGGCTGAGGAGTATTTCATTCCTTACAATTTGCCAATATGGGAAGATATTGTTTCTGTCGGGAACGGAAATCTCATTATTGCTTCAAACCATTGTCAGATGATCTTACCCCTGGAAAACCGGACCAGGAGCATTATTAATAATGTTGAGAAGAAAAAGCTTTTTGGCCCTCTGGCTGAATTGCCAAAGGAAGTTGAAGAAAAAATTGATGAAGAAATAGAAAACTGATCATTATATTATTAACCAAAACCAAAAGATCATGAAAAAACTGGGATTATTTACAGGACTGTTATTTTTAGCAGGAATTATTTTATCAGGATGTACGGAAGATGATAATGAAGTTTGCTATACCTGTGTGCAAAAGAATTCAAACACGGGAGCTGTTGTAAAAACAGAGGTTGTGTGTGGTGATAAAGGAGACAACGTTGATGGCAAATGGGTGAGCAGCCATTCCGGAAGCGGATTTACCGCCAGTTGTAATTAGAATCCGTTTATATCATTCCCTGTACCCAATGGTATAGGTCCAGGATGGCATTGTAGAAATTCAAAGCACCGTCCTTCATAAACTGTCCCATGGCTTTCCATCGGCCAATGGTAAATGCTATAATGAGGCCGTATGTGATGATGTTCCCCAGGATAATGGTAATAAATGAGAACAACAAACCATTTTTTCGTAAATCTGATTGGTTCAGATGTGTTTCTTTGATGGTTGATGAAGTGTGGTATCCTGTGATCACACCCCATGCAACAAAAAAGTAAAGGTAGATATCTGGTCTGAGAATGAGGTATAAAGGCAGGACAAGAAATGTAAATGTCTGCACAAAGTATGGAGAAAGTGTGATCAGAAAGTTTCCCCTTCCCCTGTATTGTGCCATTCCTCCCTGGTTCACCTGAACATGAAACCCTACAGGTTTGTTAAAAGTTAAGAGGGCAATAATATTGTGTGTCAGTTCATGTTCAAAAATCGGGAAAAAGGCCATTGAAGCGATGAGAAAATACGACAAGACCGTTGAACCCCCAAGGCTGATCCAAAAGTACAGCTGATTTGGATCTTTAAAGCTTATGCCAAGGATAAGCTCATAGAAAGTATAACCGTAAAAAAAGATAAGCGGGACAAAAAGGATTATAAGTACAATTCTTAGCATGGATTTTGGGTTTTTTGGAAATGCAAGTTAATAAAAATCTGATTGGGGCATGCTTAATAAATTGTGAAACTGTTAACCCAATCGAATGTTGACAGAATAGTTGAAAGATTTCTTTGTTTTTTAACCAAATCTATCTATTTTTGCACCCGTTTTTACAAAACGATTCCGTAGCTCAGTCGGTAGAGCAATGGCCTTTGCCGTGGGTCCTGGGTTCGAGCCCCAAAGGGATTACAGCAAAATCCCTGAGCCCTGAAGGCTTTAGGGATTTTTTGTTATAGCCCCAATTGATCTAAGATCGAAGAACAAACCCTTCCTTCGTCATGGCAGGCTCTTGAAGATCGAAGATTTGATCTGAGATCTGTAACATTCATGATCATCCAGAATCCAGAATCTGCTTCCAGCCCAGACTTACGACCGAAGGGAAAAAGCACATTACAAGAGAAAAAGCTGTAAATACTTGGAGTATATGACTAATTTGATATATCTGCGATATTAAAAATATATTTTGCGAAAAATGTATCATTAAAAATTGACGACTCTATCTTCAGCGAAACCGAAAAATACTATCCAGAATTAAAAACCCCGAAACAGATATATTAACGAGGCAATAGACTATTATACAAGTTGCAGAGAAGATTGGGTTCTGGAGAAAAATTAAAATGGAATCTGATCTAGTAGGAAATGATTCGATGTCTGTTCTAAAGATTTTGAGGAGATAGGATTACGTTGACTGGCTAATGAAATTTGATTGCAGATTTGAATCCTCAATTGGGGACAGAGCCTGAGGACAAGGCCAGTAGTCGTTATTCAGACTAATATATTAAATAAAATTCATCCATCCATACACTCTGCCCACTGACATCCAATGTAAGAAAGATGCGGAAATTTTCAGAGTTCATTTAAAAGGAACAGCCAACTTACAACAGGCTTGTGGATATCAAGGATTGACCAGGCTCCGAGCCACAGACAACAAAAGACTTAATATTAGGAGAATTGGAAAAACTACCTGTGGAATTTAGTTGACAAGGTTAAAGAGAATTCAGAAATAATGGACCTGGAAACAAGCAATTACGGCCTGATATATATACTGGGTAGCCATTTAGCGCTTTCTCTGATCCAAGGTCAAAGATTTAATCTAAAATCTGTTGAATCTGCGATCATCCAGAATCCAGAGTCCAGAGTCCAGAGTCCAGAATCCACCACCCTGCCCCCTGCATCCTGCATCCTGCATCCTGCATCCTGCATCCTGACCCCATACAATTTTCTCAACTTATTTACATGGACATATCAGGGAAACAATTAACTTTACTTGCATCACAGCCGGAATGTCGGGAAAATGATCGTCCAGTTAAGGAAGTCCAGGGGCTTTACCCAGGAAGAACTTGTGGAGAAATGCAATTTGAGTGTTAGGACACTCCAACGCATTGAATCCGGGGAGGTTTCACCCAGGAACTACACCCTGAAGCTGATCTTCTCTGCGCTGGAATACGATTTGCATTATCAGGTTTGTACTCTCTATCTGCCGTGATGATGCCTGTTTTATTGCCATTGGCTGCGGTAAACATGCCATCCGGGAATGATGGAATAACTTTCACTTTCAGGCTTCTCTCTGTTTTGGATAGATAACAAGAAAATTTTTCTCCTCCATATGAGCTGGTACGAAATAGGTAAACTTCCATAATTGTAATTTGAAGGAAATATATTGAGGACGTGAATTAACGATAATATAAAGATCATTGTTTGAAAATAATGTGTTTTTGTTGTATTCTTCAAAATCAAATTCATGCCAATGAATTACCCTTTTGATTTTATGTTGTTTTAGAATTTCGTTAATTGCCATACGTGTCATTTCACTTGCAAAGATGGTAATACTCACTTTTAATTTATTGTTTAAATTCAGGATAGTACGAATCCATTGTTCAAATCCCATTTCATTTTCAGCATTATCAGGAACAAGAACGACAATTCGTTCGGTTTTATAGAGATGAAGGGGTAAATGACAAACGATGACTTCCTTCCCCGTTTCTTTAAGCACAGCTTCTAAAATATTTCCAAAGAACCTATTCATTTCCACGGATCTTCCTGACCAACCGATAATAATTTTTGACACCAGTAATTCCTTGGATGTTTTAATAATTGCCTGGGATACAACCAAATCATCCCGCAATATATTCTGGATTTTAATACCGGAAGAAGCGGCATTTATAATTTCCTCTGATAATGCATTTTTTACAGGAGGTAATATGCTATTTCTATTTTGAGCTTTGTTTAAAACATATAATGTAAATATTGACTCATTTGATTGAGCGGATCGAATATGAATTGCGAAATTGATCAGAGATTTAATAGTATCGGGATTTGAGATAGGTACTAATATTTTATCTTCATCAGTTTCAAATAATGGATTTTCAAAATCTGTGGGCACCAATGATAAACGTTTTGCATAAATTTCCGTCAAATATGAGCTTAATAGTGAGGTGACAACTATAAGCAGGATTATTGCATTAAATATATCTTTCGGTACAACGGCATAATTGTATCCTATCAATGCAATTGCCATTGTTGCGGCCGCTCTGGCTGATGAAAGACTGAAAATTAAATTCATTTCAACCAGAGATAGCCTGAAAATTAATCGTATAATGAATGATGCCAGCCATTTACTACTTATTGCCAGGATTATGAGGAATACTGCATACAGTATTATATATATGTTTTGAAAAATATCACCCAAATTCACCAGCATGCCAATAGAAATTAGGAAAACCGGTATGAATAATGTATTACCTACAACTTCTATATTATTCATTAAAGAAGAGCTTTTGGGGATAATTCTATTGAATGCGAGACCGGCAAAAAATGCTCCGATTATTGCTTCTGCTCCGACAATTTCAGCGAAAATAGAAGATATAAAAAGCACCGATAATACATATAAGAATTGTGTTTGATTATCTGCCAGGATCGTATTAAAAAACCAATTTGTCAATTTTGGTATTCCTGAAAAGACAACGATTGTAAAAAAAATAAATCCAACAATGAATACAACCAAATTTTGTATAATATCATCCCCATCGAGCATCACAGAACTTATGAATGCCAGTATAATCAATACTATTGTATCAACCATAACAGTCCCACTTATAGCAATATTTACTGGCAGGCTTCGTGAAATATTTAGTTTTTTAACAACCGGATATGCAATTAAAGTATTAGAGGCAAGTAGTATTCCAATGAGCCAGGATGTATTAGAAGGGAGTTGTAAAATTAAGGATCCATATAGGCCAAATAAAAATGGAATTATAAAGGACAAAATGCCAAAAGAGATGTTTTTTACTTTATTTTTCAAAAATTCGGTATAATCTATATCAAGTCCTGCTATGAACATAATGTATAATAATCCGACTTTGCTAAAAAGCTTTATTATATCATTATTTTCTATAATATTAAGGGCTGAAGGCCCAATAATAATTCCCGATAAAATGAGCCCGATTATGGCTGGGACTTTTGTGTTACGCAGTAAGAATGGAACAACCAGTGCGATAAACAGAACCAGCGATAATACCATAACGGGTTCTGATACCAGGTTTGCATAATGAGCATATTTCATGAACTAGTCTTCTTTTAAAAAATCCCTGATATTTTTCAACTGGCCATACAATACCATAATGTCGTCTTTTTCCAAAAGAGTCAGAGCATTTCCAATGTCCTGCACCTTATGTGTCTTCTTTTTTATTCCGATGACATTTTTTTCAACACTTGGTTTGATTGTTGTCAGTACGATCAAATTATAATGTTTTCTGACCTCAATGTCGCCAATTGTCTTATTAACAAACCGGTTTGGCACTTTAGCCTCGATAATGTGATATTCATCGGGTAGATCAAACGAGTCAATAATACCATAAATATTTAGTTTCTTTGCCCATCTTTCAGCGGTTTCTTCTTCCGGATGGACAATTTCTTCAATCTCCATGGCTTCCAGAATTGTTTCATGCAATGGAGAAACTGCACGACTAATCAATCTTTTTACATTAAATTGTTTCATAAGAGCTGTTGTAAGCAGGCTGGCACCTTCATCCTCCCCAATGCATACAATAACAACATCTGTATCTTTTAATGGCAAATGTTTAACAGCCTGTGGATCTGTTGAGTCAAGGCAAATGGAATGTGTTATTCTTTCTTTTAACGATTCAACCTTGCTCATCTTGCTGTCTACACCAATGACCTCATTACCTGAATTTGTCAGTTTTTGTGCTAATGAAGATCCAAAATTACCCAGGCCTATTATGATAAATTTCATAGCATTCAATATTAATTTATAAGAATATCTTCAGTAGGATACTTATATTTCAAATTTACAATTCTTCTAAGAAATGCTACCAGTATAGTAAGCATGCTCACTCTTCCAATAAACATCGTAAAGATAATAACTAACTTTCCAGGATCGCTGAGCTGGGAGGTCACTCCAAGGCTAAGACCTACTGTGCTGTATGCCGAAAAACATTCAAAAGCTATTGGGAGCAGGCCTTTATTGCCATCAAAAAATGCCAGTAATAATGTTGATATACCAATTATTATAATTGACAAGGATAAAATTGCAAAAGCTCTTCTTGCAGATATAGGCGAAATCTCCCTTTTGAAAACCTCAATTCTGTCTTTTCCTTTTGCTATGCTCAAAAAATTCAATATAGAAATGGCAAAAGTGCTTGTCTTAACACCACCGCCAGTAGATCCTGGAGAAGCACCAATCCACATAAGAAAGATAACGATCAAAATTGTTGAAAAATTCAGAGCTGAAGTATTGACCGTATTGAATCCTGCTGTCCTGGGTGTTGATGCACTGAAAAAAGCAGTAATAATTTTGCCCGGACCACTGTGTTCGGCTAAAGTATTATTATATTCCATTATATAAAACATGACTGTGCCAAAAAGCAGCAGGGAAAATGTAGTTATTAAAACAACCCTCATATTTAGTCCAATTATCCAGGGTGAATAAACCGAGTTTTTTCTAAGTAATCGATCAGATATCAGATGTCTGACATATGTTAATAAATTGAAAACGATAGGAAATCCGAGCCCGCCAATTATAAATAATATGGCAATTGTAATATGCAGCATGTAATTGAAGCGGAAACCAGTTTCATAGAGGCTGTTCGGCAGAGTTGAAAAACCCGCATTACAAAAGCCGGAAACAGAATGGAATATTGAAAAAAAGATTCGGTTATTTACATTTGGTATAACAGATTTATCAAGACTAAAAAATATTATCACCGATCCAACCACTTCAATGATAATTGTTACAAGTATTATATTTTTCATGACACTGAACACTTCATCGATTTTATCGGAATTATTCATGTTCTGAAATATTAAACGATTTTGATATGAAGCTCCTCCTTTAAAAAAGTATCCGAAATAACTGGTAAAAGTCATTATCCCAATCCCACCGGTCTGAATTAACAGAGCAATTACAGACTGGCCAAAAGTTGTAAAAAAAGTTCCGGTATCGACAACGATCAAACCAGTAACACAAACAGCGCTTGTTGATGTGAATAATGCATCAAGAAAGGTAATGCCATTGATGGTGGCATTGGGAAGCATGAGTAGGAATGTGCCTATGAAGATCATCGAAATAAAACTTGCAATGAATAATTGCGCCGGGTTTAAATAATGTTTGTTATATTCAAATCGGAGAGCAGCAATAGTGCGGATAAAAAACGCAACAATCCCGATATTTAACCAGATATGGTTTTCCGGTATTTCGAATGTTGTCAATCCAAGGTATGATGTAATAAGGGCTATATTGTATATTGCTAAACAAAGGTCAATAATCCATGCCTTTTTCCCCGGGTTTGTGAAGCCAAATAAATAATTAAATAAAATAAATATGGTGCTGCTGCCAAGAATGGCAATATAAATATTCAAGTAAGAATTGATAAGGATATTGCGCATGGAATATCCTGCATCGTATATAAGCACAATAATTCCAAGAACAGATACTATGAAAAAAATATTCAGCAAAAGCTTTCTGTATCTTTTCCCGTTATGTCCTAAATTATATTTAGGAATTTCTGGCATAGGCGATCAATAATATTTTTTTATTTTTTTCAGAACTGAACGCCTTGAGGGGACCCCATAAATTTATCCGAATTGATAATTTCCTGAAGTTGTGCACGAATCCCTTTAAGCAGGTTCGTAACTTCAAATGCTTTGTCTATCTTGTTATTATTCCTGGCATTTAATTTTATGATTTTATCTGTATAGCTAATAATCTGATTTATTTTAAGCAGAAATAAATTGCTGTCATCAATTTTTGCTGCCTTATTTAATCCATTATTCAGATTTTTATAACTTTCGAGGATTTCAAGCAATTCTTTATTTTCATTATTAAGCACAATTTGTTTAAGGTTATTGATCATAAAACAAGCTTGAACTATCATTTCCTCCCTGGATTTATCCGAATTCATTGTCATAAAATAGATTTTTTAGTAATAAGAATATTCACTTGCTAATACATTGCCTTTCTTTAGTAAATTGATAATACAGTTTCATGTAATACGGAATCATTTTTATGTTTTACAAACATTGTCATGAGTTGTTAAATATTTCCCATTAGTCACTTCCATCCTTTCTGCTTCTGTATATTTCACGAAAGCCAATAACGCAAATCCAGGCCAGAATGATAAATAAAACAATAACAACAATGATCAAAAAAACAATATTTGACCACATTTTTTTAGTATTCAATGATTATTTTAAAACGAAAATAATCTTGATGGAATAAGGAGGTTATAAATTTTGTTTAAATAGGTATAAATATTTTATAAAAAGGATCAACAAAACCGGTATCCAATTCCGCTTTCGGTTATAAAATGGTTCGGATTGTTTGGATTGTTCTCAAGTTTTTTTCTTAACTGTGCGACAAATACTCTTAAATATTGATTTTCAGTTTGGTGACCTATTCCCCAAATCTCTTTTAGAATATACTGATGTGTTAAAACTCTTCCTTCATGTTTAACAAATAATGACAAAAGTTTAAATTCTGTCATTGTTAACTTAATGAATTTTCCATTCTTTTTTACAGATCTTGCTTGTAAATCGATTTCCAAATCATCAAATATTAATGGGGTTTCATGGTTGCTTTGTTTATTCCTTTTTATTGATGACCGGATACGTGCAAGGAGCTCACCAGTGCGGAATGGTTTGGTCAAATAATCGGATGCCCCATTATCCAAGGCTTTTATAATATCAACTTCTGAATTTTGAACTGATAATATGATAATTGGCTTATTATACCATGTTCTTAGTTCTTTTAAGACATCATGACCACTTTTATCAGGCAAACCAATATCCAATAGAATTAATTCCGGGGGATGGTTGGCAGCCAAAGCTAACCCTTCCCTGGCATTTTCCGCCTGGATGACTTTGTAATCATTGCTTTCAAGAGTTATTCTGAGCAGTTTCCTGATTTGAATTTCGTCATCTATAATTAATATCTCTAATCTATTCATTGTTAATTTCATCTATACATGATATTTCCGTTGGAATGATAATCGTAAACCTGGCACCTTGATTTCCCGTCCTGTTTTCCAGGCGGACGGTTCCATTATGTGCTTCAATAAATCCCCTGACTATTGAAAGGCCTAAACCGGTACCTCCGGTTTTTGTATTAGGGATTCTATAAAACTTTTCAAAAACATGCTCCAGTTTATTTTCAGGAAATCCCGGTCCATTATCGGTTATGTTTATAACACAACTTGTTTCATTATGATTTATTTGTATCTCTACATTCGTATTAGGTGGTGTGTAAAGTATGGCGTTATGCAGTATGTTAAAAAGTACCTGCTCCATTAATCCTCTGTCTAATTTGAACAAAGGCAGGTGATCCTGCATTTTAAAAATAAAATGGTGGCGGTCTGAATCAATTGAAAGGTCACGAATCACTTTATGCACAAGTTCATTCATATCACACCAGTCAAGTTTAGGCTTTATAAATCCAGACTCAAGCCTGCTCATGCCCAGGAGATTTTCCACCTGTCTGTTCAGTCGAATACCAGCGATATTGATTTCTGATAACAGTACAGCCTGGTTTTCCTCGGATAATTTTGATGAGGAAGTTTCTTTCAAAGTGTCCACTGCACCAATAATCGTTGCAATTGGTGTCCTGAGTTCATGTGATAAGGAGTTCAATAGTGTATTATATAATTTAATGGTTTTCTCTCTTTCCTCTTTCTCTTTTATTTTTTGATCTGCTTTCTTTATTCTGGAAGTAAGAACCGCGTTCAGGGTGGCAATGGCAAAATACATCATGAATAATAGTACATCCTCAGGTGTTCCTATATTGAATTGATAAATTGGTGGAATAAAGAAAAAATTCCAAATAAGGGCGCTTAGAACAGCAGAGGTTAATACAGGCAAAATGTCAAAAAGCATTGCAAGAATGGAAACAGCCAACAGTAATATCAAAGCAACTACTTTATTGCCAATAAATTTCTCAAGAAAAAAACAAGGAATGGCGATTGCAACGATGAGGCCAATAGAAATTATGTATTGGTATTGCTTCTTACTCTTGATTTTCTTCAGTAAAGCCACAAATTTGAAATGTTTAAGCGCAATTTAGATTTTGTAATCGAATGTACTTATTCATCAAAATTAATAAAAAACAACAAGAAGAACTTGTTTGCTCCTTTAGCTGAATCAAATTGGTCTCCATTTCACCTTTTTGTTTTTCATGCCAAACAATGCATTCGATTTCTTTAAACGGATTTCGTCTGCTTTTTGTCGTATTATAATTCATTAGTTTTGCATAAAGTTTATTGCTATGACACTGAAAAAAGGAAGAGAAAACAAAGTCCACATAGGCATATTCGGGCGGAGAAATTCGGGCAAAAGCTCTCTGATCAATGCCCTGGCCAAACAAAACATCGCCATCGTGTCGGATGTTGCAGGAACCACTACCGATCCCGTGAAAAAATCCATCGAATTGTTCGGTATCGGGGCAGTCATTATGATCGATACTGCCGGGATTGATGATGTAGGTGAGCTGGGGAAGCTCAGGATCGAAAAAACGGATGAGGCCTTGAAGATAATTGATCTGGCCATTATTGTCTTAGCCCGGAATCAGTTCGGGGAGCCCGAAACCACCCTGATCGAAAAATGCAGAAAGTACGATGTTCCGTTTTTCTTTGTTCATAATAAATCCGATCTGGAACCTTTGGAAGATAAAACCATCAATAAGGTTAAAGAGTTTTCGGATTCAGGTATCATGGACTTCTCCTGTCTCAGGAAAGACGATACCGACACCATCGTTGAAGTGATCAAAAAGCACCTTCCTGTTGAGATGCTACAAAAGCAAACCATCCTGGGTGACTTGATTGAAAAGGACGACCTGGTGCTTATGATCACCCCCATCGACTCGGAAGCGCCTGAGGGGAGGATGATCCTGCCACAGGTCCAGGTTCTCCGTGATATCCTGGATCATGATGGGGTAGCCCTTATCCTGAAAGAAACGGAGATCGAAGCCTTCCTGAAAAACACCGGCATTAAACCAAAGCTGGCCATTACGGACTCGCAGGCTTTCGGACTGGTCAGCCAGCTTATTCCTGAAGATGTCTCTCTGACAAGTTTCAGCATTTTGCTGGCACGGCAGAAAGGGGATTTTATTCATTATCTGAAGGGAACCCCAAAGATATCAGAACTCAAAGACGGGGACCGGATCCTGATGCTGGAATCATGCACCCACCAAGTCTCCTGCGAAGATATTGGCAGGATCAAGCTGCCGAACTGGCTGAACGAATTCACCGGCAAAAAACTGGAATTCGATATTGTTGCCGGGCTCAGCAACCTTCCGAAGGACATCCATGACTACGCCATGGTCATCCAGTGTGGCGGTTGTGTAATCACACGGAAACAAATCTTCAACCGACTGAAGCCTGCAACAGATGCAGGCATCCCTGTTTCCAACTATGGCCTGGCCATTGCCTATGTGCATGGTATCTTTGGGAGAGCAACAAAGATGTTTTTGAGATAAAAATTAGGATTACTTTGGAAGTAGTAGGGTTGTATGAGATGATTTTGGATGCTGGATACCGGATGCCAGATTCCGGGTCCTGGATTCTGGTTTCTGACATATAAAATTTAATAAAATATTGCTATTTTTATCCTTCAATCAAAAGTAAATGCAGCATTCAGATTCCTTAATTACAGCAACGGCCCCAACGAACCGGATCTTGTCAATAGATCTTTTGCGTGGGGTTGCAGTCCTGGGCATTCTGATCATGAATATCCAAAGTTTTTCAATGATCACTGCTGCCTACATTAATCCCATGGCCTATGGTGACTTTACTGGAATTAACAAATGGGTGTGGATCATAAGCCACATGATAGCTGCAGAAAAGTTCATGAGCATCTTTTCCATGTTGTTTGGTGCCGGAGTATTGCTACTATATAGCAGGGTAAAAGAAAAGGGTGGTCATCCTGCCATCATTCATTATCGGAGGAATTTCTGGCTGCTGGTTTTTGGTTTGATACATGCATATCTAATATGGTACGGTGATATCCTGGTAGCTTATTCATTATGTGCTTTTCTTGTTTATCTTTTCAGAAACCTAAAGCCTGGAGCTTTAGTGGGGATTGGTGCAGCATTTTTTATTGTTCCGATGTTGTTATACTTATTTTTTGGAAGTACTGTACAATACTGGCCTGAAGAATCGTACAACCAAAATCTGCAGAGTTGGATGCCAAGTGCCGAGAAGGTTATGACGGAGGTTACTGCCTATCAGGGAAGTTATCTTCAACAAATGGGACAACGAATTCCTAGTGCAATCTTTATGCAGACATTTTTGTTTTTTATGCAAACTTTTTGGCGTGTCGTTGCCATGATGCTTCTTGGTATGGCTTTGTTTAAGTGGAAGATTCTTACAGGAGATAAGTCCAGAAGTTTTTACACCAGGATGGTATTTATGGGCTTGCTGATTGGATATGCTGTAGTTGGATTTGGTGTCCATAAAAACTTTGAAGCAGAGTGGCTCATGGATTACTCTATGTTTATAGGAAGCCAGTTTAACTACATTGGAAGTGTTGCCGTTGCCCTTGGTTATGTGGGCATTGTCATGCTTATCAGTAAATCAATATGCTGTAGAGGATTTAAGAGGATATTTACTGCTGTAGGTAAAATGGCTTTTACAAATTACATCCTGATGTCAGTTATTGCTTCATTTATTTTTTACGGACATGGTTTCGGGCTTTTCGGACAGGTTGAAAGATGGCAACAGGCAATATTGGTTGTTCTTATTTGGGTCATCATATTGATCATTTCCCCGATATGGTTGAAATACAACCGGTTTGGTCCTTTGGAATGGTTGTGGAGGGTGTTGACCTATTGGAAGCGACAGGGGGTGAAGGTTAGTAAGCATTAGGCAGTGGGGGAATGGGGGTAGGGAAATGGCAATGGGTAATTTTTGCTTGCAAACGCAACCTATTTATTATTAACTTTGTATAACCAGTTCTAAGCCAAAAATCATAAACCAGATCGGTGCTTGATCTATTAATGAAAAAGTCAAAAAATGTCTACCCTGATCATTTTATTGATTTATAGTCTTGCTTTGCAGGTATATATCATAATAAAAGCTTTTAAGAAATCAAAGCATGGTACTTTATTGTATGTTTACAGCATTTATATCCCCATTGCAATAATATTTATCCATCTGGCCATTAACACAGTTTTATGGTTGTCAAATTCATTATCAATTAACCATTTGGTTTTTTCTGCTTCTATCAATGCAATTCTTTCATCTGCATATATTATTTTCCTGTTTAACTTTCAGAACAGACAAAGAAAATCACAGGTAATTAATGGGGTTAACAATGAAAGTTTGGAGCAAATTGTTTCTGGGTCTTCAGAAATGTCATTCCGCCGGGCCATTGAATACAGCAATGACGTATTCTGGATCCTCAATAAGAATAACAAGTTCACTTACGTAAGCCCTTCTGTTGAATCCATGCTGGGATATACCCCCGAGGAGTTAAAGCAAAAGTCGCTGGATGAGTTGCTTTCCCCGGAAACATATGATTATGTCCAGGAGCTTATTTCCTCTGCTCTTGGCAATTTGTCCAGCGGAAAAGTACAGGAAGGAAAGCCACGGGAAATAATACAAATAAGGAAGGATGGGAGCCAGGTTTGGACTGAAGTGATTGTGAATATCCTGTTGGATGACAATGGGAATTTCAGTGGCATGCTTGGTGTAAGCCGCGATATCACTAATCGCAAGCAGCATGAATTCAAGATGGAGAGCCGTTACCAGTTCGGAGCGCTCACAAGCCAGATATCGCAGAAAATTATCGGCGCCAGGATTGATGAAATAGATGGTGCCATAGAATACACGCTTGAGCAAATCGGAAAACTGGAAAAGATTGATCGCTGCTTTATTTCCTTGTTTGATGATGAACTGAATGAAATCAGCGATACGCATGAGTGGGTTGCTATGGGTAACAGACCACAAATAGAGAACAAACAAAATATCTGGCTGAATGTCTTTCCTTTTTTATCCGCAGAAATTAAAGAGCATAAAGTCATAAAATTTGATGATATATCTAAATTGCCAGTAGAGGCAGAGAAGGATAAAAAGATTCTGGAGAAGCAGGGAGTAAAGGCACTCCTCATGGTTCCCATGTTGCATGAAAGCCAGCTTTTGGGGATCATTGGTTTTGAATCGCTCACAGGGAGCAGGAAATGGGATGAAGAATTCATCCTTTTCATAAAGATGGTGGCAGATATTATTGCCAATGCATTAATGAGAAAAGCCTATGTTTTGGTGCTTAAGGAAAGTGAAGAGCGATATAAGTTATTGAGTAACATTACCTTCGAGGGAATAGCCATACACAGATACGGGATTATTGTCGACTGCAATGAATCTTTCCTGAAAATATTCCAGCTTAACCGGGATGAGATCGTTGGTAAAAATCCCATCAGGGATTATATTTTCAAGGAAGACTATTCATTGCTGGAAGACCGGATGGAAAATACTGAAAAGTACACCGAACCAATAACGTTGAGGGCAACAAGAAAAGATGGATCTACTGTTTTCCTGGAAACTGAAGGAAAGACTTTAAGAATTGATGAAGAAACATATAAAGTAATTTCTTTCAGGAATGTTACATCAAGGATTGAGGCTGAAAATGCTTTAAGAGAAAGTGAAGCTAAGTTCCGTGCTTTTAATGAAAACCTTAAAGGAGCGGTTTACACTTTCGATGAAAACGGGAAGTTTCACTATGTCAATAAGGAGATGTGCAGTATTTCGGAGTATTCATATGAGGAGCTGGTCAATATGTATATCTGGGAAATTGTTGCACCTGAATTTGCCGAATTGATAAAAAAGAGAGGACTTGCACGTGCCAGTGGAGAAGATGTTCCCAGTGTCTATGAATTCAAGGTTGTTACCAAAAATGGTGTTGAAAAATGGGTAGAGATATCCAACAGCAAATTAATAATTGGTGGAGAGCCTATGGTCCTGGGTACAGCTATAGAAATTACAGAAAGGAAAAAAGCTGAGTTTATTCAGGAAGTGTTGTACAACATATCTACCGCTGTAGGCCGTTCTGCAGGGCTTAATGAAATGTTTGAGATCATACACAATGAACTGAGTAAACTTGTTGATACCTCAAATTTCCTGATTGCATTGTACGACAGTGAAAGGGATATGATGGAATTGCCATATATGCAGGACGAGATAAAAGTTTTTAAATCATTCCCTGCAGGTAACACCATTACTGCTTTGGTTTTAAAGGAGAAAAAGTCCTTCTTCCTGAAAAATGAGGACATTATTGACTTACAAAATAAGTCACTGATAAGAAGATATGGCGCAAAAGCCAAGGTATGGATGGGCGTACCTTTGTTGCTGGAAGGTTCTCCAATTGGCGTGATGGTGCTTCAAAACTACGATGATCCTGATGCTTATTCCAGGAAGGACCTGGAGATCCTTGAGACCATTGCTCCACAGATCACTTTGTCAATCGCCAGGAAGAAAAATGAAGAAGAATTGAGGTGGAGCCAGCGAAACCTCATGGAAGCCCAGCGTGTTGCTCATCTTGGAAGCTGGGAATGGAATATCAATACCGATAAGGTTTACTGGTCTGAAGAGTTTTACAAGATATGTGGTTTGCAAATTGGCGGTGTTGAACCATCCGAGGAGCTCCGGAGGAAAATTATTTATAAGGATGACAGAGATCAGGCCGTAAAAGCATTGGAAAATCTCCTTGAAACAGGTAAACCATTTAATATTGAATACCGCATCGTGCTACCGGATAAAAATATCCGTTATGTGCTTTCCCAGGGAGAGATAGTAAAAGATGAAGAAGGTGGTAATGAAAAGGTAATTGGTTCATATTTTGATATTTCAGATCGGGTTATTGCCGAAAAAGCACTGAAAGACAGTGAGGAAAAGTACAGGGTACTGGCTGAATCGGCCCCATATGGAATTATTGTCCACAGTAACTTTATCATTGAATATGCAAACATTGAAGCTGCCAGGATCTTAGGGTATTCTGATGTCGATGAATTGATTGGAATGAATGTGATGCTTTGTATTCCCAAGAACAAGCAAAAAGATGTAAGGGCAAGGGTTGAGAATACTTACAAGGGAAAAAGAAGGCAGGAAGCAATTGAAGATAAGTTTCTTAAAAAGGATGGAGATGTCATCGACATTGAAATCTCCGGAACAAGCATTTTGTTTAAAGACAAGCCTGCCGCACAAGTTATTTTCAGGGATATTACCAAGCAAAAGCAGGATCAGGAGCAGATCCGCAAACTTTCCAGTGCCGTTGAAAAATCCCCTGCTTCTGTATCTATAACCGATGAGAATGGAATAATAGAATATGTGAATCCAAGGTTTAGTGAAGTTACGGGATATTCCACAGAAGAGGTGATAGGAAAGACACACAGCATCTTAAAATCCGGGAAACATGATGATGAATTCTATAAGGAATTATGGAATACTGTAAGGAGTGGGCATGTGTGGCAAGGAGAGATTTATAATAAAAAGAAAAATGGTGAATATTTCTGGGCAGAGGAATCAATTTCGGCCCTGAGGTCTGATAACAGCAGCATAACTTTTTATGTAGCCCTCTGGCAGGATATCACAGAGAGAAAAACCATGCAGGAGGAATTGATCCGGGCCAAGGAGAAGGCTGAGGAAATGAACAGGATAAAATCAAACTTCCTGGCAACCATGAGCCATGAGCTCAGAACACCTCTGAATGGCATCCTTGGCTTTGCTGAGATCCTTTCTAATTCGATAGAAGAAGAAAATCTGAAAGAGATGACGGAGATCATCAATAAATCCGGACAACGCCTGCTCGAAACCCTCAACTCCATCCTGAACCTTTCCGCCCTTGAATCCAACCAGCTCGAAATCAAAAAATCCAATGTTGATGTTAAAAACGTCCTGCTGGATGTCAAGCGCCTTTATATTGCCAATGCCAACAAGAAAAATATTTATCTCGTAACTGATTTCAAAACAGACAAAAATTTGGTATACACTGATTCCCGTTTTCTGAGACAGATATTCAATAATTTAATCAATAATGCCATAAAGTATACCAATGAAGGTGGTGTTGTACTGGAAGTAGATGAAAAAACAAAAAACAAGGTGCCGGGTTTAATGATCAGATTTATTGACACAGGCATTGGGATTTCAAAAGAAAACCTGGAAATAATCTTTGATGAGTTTCGTCAGGTAAGTGAAGGTTACAACCGGGAGTTTGAAGGTACCGGACTTGGACTAAATATTTGTAAACGCTATGTCGATGTTATTGGAGGCGAAATATTGGTTGAGAGTGAGCTGGATAAAGGCTCTGTGTTCTCTGTCTTTGTTCCATTTGGCAGAAAACAAATTTCAAAATCTTCGGAGGAGGAAGCGAAAGGAAAAACACCACAGCTTTATCCCAACCCCATTGAAAAGCGCAAACCAAGGGTTTTGCTGGTAGAAGATGAAGCCACAAACAGGCAATATGTGAAGATAGTTTTATCCAACCTTAACTATGAAGTAATTGTTGCCGAAGACGGCACGGCTGCCATCAAGCATGCAAAAGAAGGTTATTTTGATGCCATTTTAATGGACATAAACCTGGGAAAGAGCATGAATGGGATCCAGGCAATGAAAGAGATCAGGACCAATGAAAGATATAAAGACATTCCAATCGTGGCAGTCACTGCCAATGCCATGCAGGGGCATAAGGAAGAGTTTCTTGCTGAAGGCTTCGATCATTACCTTTCAAAACCATTCAATATGACCCAGCTATCCAAACTTCTGTATGATGTGCTCACGAATGGCAAGAACAAAAACTAAACGGCTTTCCCGGGAATAAACCCTCCCGCATATCCTGCAAGCAGCCGGATGTGATCAGGGCCTGTACCGCAGCACCCACCGGCAATATTGACCAGCCTCCTTTCAAAATACTCCAGGAAATCCTGGCTGAACTTCCCGGCAGTTACCGGATATTTTCCTTTCTCGTCAGGAAATCCTGCGTTAGGATAAAGGATAGTGTAACATGAACATCCGGAAGACAGATCTTTAAGCAAAGGAATCATTTTTCCCATATCTGAAAAACAATTGTATCCTGCAGCAAGTGGGGAAGCATATTTAACCAGTGAAAAAATCCCATGCAATAACTCATTTGCAGCGGATTCATAGTGGGTATCCGGGATGGAAAAAGACAATACAAGCGGTATTTCCCGATTAATATCCTTTGCGGCCTGAATGGCAGCTTTTGCATTAAGCATGTCGGTGATGGTTTCGATGAGGAGGATGTCAACACCACCAGCCACCAGTCCTCTGATCTGCTCAAGATATGCATCGTATAATTCATTGAACAGGATACCATTTAAACCATCAATGTTGGTGCTTTCTGCCATAAAGGCCACTTTGTCCGTCGGTCCGATAACCCCGGCAACAAACCGCAGTCGTGTGGGATCAGAATTATAATGGTCAATAATAGCCGCTCTGGCAATTTGAGCGGATGCTTTGTTCATGTCAAAAACGACACCTTTACTGCCTTTAAAGTCATTCTGCATAATGGCGTTTGCATTTAAGGTGTTGGTAGATACAATATCTGCACCGGCTTTAAGGTAGGAACGATGAATTTGAATTACCATGCCGGGATTTGTTAACGATAACAATTCCAGATTTGCCTCTTGTTTCCTGAAACCTGCATCACTTTCATCATCATTCAAAACTTTACTTTCGAATACCTTTTTTTGTAACATAGTTCCCATGGCCCCATCGAGGATCATGATGCGGTTGCTAAGGATGGTTCGGAGTTCCTGAATTGTATTCATCTTTACCGGATTATATCAAAGGTAAAGAGTTTTAAGGGAAAAATAAATCAGAGAGACTATGAAAATACTAGTATACAACAAGTTTTCTTGAAACGTTGGATGTTTTGTCGGATACGGTCAAAATGTATATTCCTGCCGTCAAACCTGAAACATCCATTGTTTCCCGTTCATGCCTGAAAGCTCTTTTCATAACCAATTGGCCACTGAGGGTAGTGATCAAAAGGCTGGCATCATTCCGGGCTTCAGGTAATTCAATGGTCAGGAAGTCGCTCACAGGGTTGGGAAAAACTTTGAATTCCGCCAGTTCCAGGGCATCCAAACCACCGGTTTGTTCTATTTCAATATACACATAACAGGTATCCGAATGATCAAGGCCGTCATACAGCCTGTATGTAAAGATATCCTCTCCGAAATAATCCGGATCGGGGGTATAGATAAACGACCCATCGGGAAATATCTGCACATCTCCGGAAGTAGGATACCAAACCACTTCAGGGTAAAAATATCCTGCATCCAGGTCAAAATCGTTGGAAAGCAGTCCTGACAAATGATCCACGTTCAGGGTATTGTTTTGCTGTGTGATATATTCATCGCAGACCGCCACAGGATTATTGTTGAAAAGATAAAGCTCCTCTTCAATAATTGAGACCACTGGTTTTTCCACTTCAACCACATCATCGGCAAAATGCCAGGGTATCCACTGATAGCGGGAGGGAGTTTCCATTTTCAGGTGATTATGGAAGACGGTTACGGCAATGCCATCGGAAACGGTGTCTTCCCGTTGGGGAGTATTCCGGTAGTCATGCATGACCGTCATATTGTTCGGGCTGGTGAACTGCAACAGTGTCCAGGGCAGTCGAATGTCTATCGAATCATTGCTGAACATCACCGCATCGAGGCTGGTGGGGGGCAGTTCGGCTTTTCTGATCCGCAGGTTGCCGATAT
>JAGYLD010000031.1 GCA_018401355.1 Bacteroidales bacterium | reverse complement strand
GATGCCATATGCTCAGTTCCATTATCCTTTCGAGAACAAAGAGAAGTTTGAGGATTACTTCCCGGCCGACTTTATTGCTGAAGGTGTGGACCAGACCAGGGGATGGTTCTTCACCCTGCATGCCATTGCCGTGATGCTGTTCGACAGTGTTTCTTATAAAACTTGTGTTTCTAACGGACTGGTCCTCGACAAGGCTGGAAACAAGATGTCGAAGCGCCTGGGCAACGCCGTGGACCCCTTTGAGGTGATCCACAAGTTTGGCCCGGATGCCACCCGCTGGTACATGCTGACGAACTCACAACCCTGGGACAACCTGAAGTTCGACCTGGATGGGGTCCAGGAGGTAGTAAGAAAGTTCTTTGGAACCCTTTATAACACCTACGCATTTTTTGCCCTCTATGCCAATATCGATGGCTTCAGGTATGAGGAAGATGAGGTGCCTTTTGAAGAACGGCCTGAAATAGACCGGTGGATACTGAGTGAGCTGAACTCACTGATCGGCTTCGTGGATGAAAGCTACAAAGAGTATGAACCAACCAGGGCCGGCCGTGCCATCGCCGACTTCGTGGATGAACACCTCAGCAACTGGTATGTGCGCCTCAGCAGGAGAAGGTTCTGGAAAGGTGATTATTCACAGGATAAGATCTCTGCCTATCAGACCTTGTATACCTGCCTGGAAAAGCTCGCACAGCTTTCCGCACCCATTGCTCCATTTTACATGGATAAGCTCTTTATGGACCTGAATAAGGTCTCTGGAAAGCAGGATGCAGCATCAGTACACCTGTCAGGTTTTCCTGATGCTGATGTTTCTGTGATAGATAATGACCTGGAGGAACGTATGGAGCTGGCGCAAAAATTCTCCAGCATGGTGCTGTCGCTGAGAAAGAAAAGCAATATACGTGTGCGTCAGCCTTTGAACAAGATCATGGTACCTATCCTGGATAAGAAATTTCAGGGACAGCTGGAGGCTGTGGAGGGACTCATCCTGTCGGAGGTCAATGTGAAAGAAGTGGAATACCTGACGGATTCAGCCGGCATCCTGGTGAAAAAGATCAAACCCGATTTTAAGAAACTAGGCCCCAGGTACGGTAAGCTGATGAAGAAGATCAGCGCAGCCATCAGCGGATTTTCGCAGGAAGACATCAGCAGGATAGAGAAAGAAGATCAATATATACTGGATATTGAAGGGGAAAAGGTGACCATAAACCTTGATGATGTGGAAATAGTTACCCAGGATATCCCGGGATGGCTTATTGCCAGCATGGATAACCTGACTGTTGCCCTGGATGTGACCATCACAGAGGAGCTTCAGCAGGAAGGTATTGCCCGCGACCTGGTCAACAGGATACAAAACCTCAGGAAAGACAAAGGTTTTGATGTAACGGATAAAATCCGTATCCGCTTGCAGGATAATGAAGGATTAAGCCGTGCAATTCAGAATAATTTTTCTTATATTTGCTCGGAGACCTTGGCTGAATCCCTTGATATAGTTAAAAAAATGGATGATCCGGGGAGTGTAGAGGCAGAACTGCCGGATGACCTCACCACCAGGATATCCATTGAGAAGGTTTAACAGGACTAAAATCATACAGTTATGAATGCTAAAAGTAAAACAAGAACTGAGCAAACCAGGGTAAAATATTCCGATGAGGAGCTTGCTGAATTCAAGGCACTGATAGAAAAGAAGCTTGATAAAGCCCAGCGCGACCTTGAGATGCTGACCAACGCCTATACCAATGCCGATGAGCATGGTACCGATGATACTTCACCTACTTTTAAGGTGCTGGAAGAAGGCTACCAGGTGATGTCTAAAGAGGAAAACAGCAGGTTGGCAGCCAGGATCAGCAAGTTTATCACCAATTTGGAAAATGCGCTCATCAGGATTGAAAACAAAACCTATGGTGTTTGCCGTGTTACAGGGAAGCTTATCTCTAAAGAGAGGCTGCGCAGCGTGCCACATGCAACCTTAAGCATTGAAGCAAAATTGAAAGAAAAAAAATGATCCTATTGAGTGGCATCGCTGGTTTTATCCCGGCAGACACTTTGCAAAGGGTGTCAACGGAATCACTATGCCCATAACCTAAACAAAGCCTTCTCAAGTGAAAAGATGCATTATCCTCGTCCTTCTCATCCTTCTCATCGACCAGGTTTTTAAGGTCTGGATAAAAACGCATATGTATATCGGCCAGGAATACCATGTCCTGGGTGACTGGTTCCTTATCCATTTTACGGAAAATGAAGGCATGGCCTTTGGGATGAAGCTGGGAGGAAGTGCCGGAAAGCTGATCCTGAGCATCTTTAGAATCGTGGCCGTCATAGTGATTGGATATTATATCTATACCTTAACCAGGAAAAAGCAACCGGCAGGTCTGTTGCTGAGTATGTCACTGATCCTTGCCGGAGCCCTTGGCAACATCATCGACAGTGCCTTTTATGGATTGCTTTTCAGTGCCAGCAGCTACCATTCTGTGGCAGAATTCCTGCCGGAGGGAGGCGGCTATGCGCCCTTCCTTTATGGAAAGGTGGTGGACATGCTTTATTTCCCGCTCATTGAGACAAATCTTCCCGATTGGTTGCCCATCTGGGGTGGTAAGCATTTTATCTTCTTCCGGCCGGTTTTCAACCTTGCCGATTCCTCTATTACCATCGGTGTGATCATATTGATTGTGTTTCAGAAGAAATTCTTCGGAAAAAGTAAAGACCACAAAGAATAGATCCACAAATACACACAAATACACACAAATCTTCAGTTCGCAGGGTAATAGGTACGCAAATACTGTTGCCTACCAGGACAATTTAACAGAAATGACATTAAAATTTGGTTTTTAAAAGGAATATTTCCAGGATTAGGGTATTAACTTTTAAAAAGGAGTTCAGATTTATGGTAAATTATATCTTAAAAAATGAATGTTACAAAGTAATTGGTGCATGCTTTGAGGTTCATAAAGTCTTGGGTGTTGGTTTTCTTGAGGCTATTTATTCAGAAGCCTTAGAGATTGAGTTGGTTAAAAGAAAAATCCCATATTGTAAGGAAAAAGCAATAAAGATTCAGTATAAGGGAAAGCAATTAAACAAAACATATTATGCTGATTTTGTTTGTTATGATTCAATCATTGTTGAATTAAAAGCTACCAAGAATCTGTGTACAGAACACGAAGCTCAAATATTAAATTATTTAAAATCAAGTCAATTACGCATAGGACTGCTTGTAAACTTTGGAAGCACAAGGCTACAATATAAAAGGATGATATTTTAATAAACCCATTTGTGTGAATTTGTGGACAATTTAATGAAAAGCACTTTCCCCCGTAATATCAAACCCCGTTATCAGCAAATGTATATCATGGGTACCTTCATATGTGATCACGGATTCAAGGTTCATCATGTGACGCATCATGGGGAAATCTCCGGTGATACCCATGGCCCCGAGTATCTGGCGGCATTCCCGGGCGATATCTATGGCGATCTTTACATTGTTCCTTTTTGCCATTGAGATATGGGCAGAATTGGCCTTACCTTCATTTTCCATTTGCCCCAACCTGTAAACCAGCAGTTGCCCTTTGGTGATCTCTGTCAGCATCTCTGATAATTTCTTTTGTGTTAACTGGAAAGAAGCAATGGTTTTTCCAAATTGCTTGCGTTGCTTAGAATAGCGTAAAGCCGCATCATAACAATCCATTGCTGCACCCAGGGCTCCTCATGCGATGCCATAACGGGCTGAGTTCAGGCACATCAAAGCACCTTTCAGCCCTAATATATTGGGTAAAACATTTTCTTTGGGTACTTTGACCTCATCGAAAACAAGTTCTCCTGTGACGGAAGCCCTTAATGACCACTTGTTTTTGGTTTCAGGTGCCGAAAAACCTTTCATACCTTTTTCCACGATCATGCCCCTGACAAAGCCCTGGTCGTCCTTGGCCCAGACTAAAGCTATATCGCTGATGCTGGAGTTGGTGATCCACATCTTGGATCCATTCAGGATGTAATGGTCGCCATTGTCGATCACATGTGTTTCCATGCTGGCAGGATCAGATCCGTGGTTGGGTTCGGTAAGCCCGAAGCAACCAATCATCTCTCCGGTGGCCAGCTTTGGCAGGTATTTACGCTTTTGCTCCTCCGAGCCAAATTCATGGATTGGATACATAACCAATGAAGATTGCACTGAGGCAGCAGAACGCACTGCAGAGTCACCCCTTTCGAGTTCCTGCATGATCAGCCCGTAGGCAATATGGTCCAGCCCTGCTCCACCATATTTCTCAGGAATAAAAGAGCCAAATGCACCAATGCTGCCTAAACCATTGATGAGATGCTTTGGAAACTGATGGGCCTGAGCCGCCTCTTCAATAATCGGCTTCACATCACGGTTGACCCAGTCGCGGATGCTTCCACGGATGATCTTGTGCTCATCTGAAAACCACTCATCGAGGAGGTAATAATCGGGGGAAATGTACTCGGTGTTCATGTTGGTGTTTGAGTACAAATTTAGGAAAATAGTCCGCAAATTAACAAATATATAGTCCACAAATGCAAACAAATATAATTGATCACAAATGATCACAAATTAACACAAAGGATAAGTCCACAGATTAACACAAATAATAGGTCCACAAATTAACACAAATTAACACAGATTAACATAAATGATATTAAGTTTTTGATTGTTAGATGGAATATTTTTGGCATAAGGGTATTAACTTTTATAAAGGAGATTAGATTTATGGTAAAATTTATCTTGAAAAATGAATGTTATAAAGTTATTGGTGCTTGCTTTGAAGTCCATAAGGTACTGGGGACTGGTTTTCTTAAAGCTATTTATTCGGAGGCATTAGAGATTGAATTTAGTAATAGAAAAATTCCGTTTTATAGGGAAAAGGCGATCAGGATACACTACAAAGGCAAACAATTAAGAAAAACTTATTATGTTGACCTCCTTTGCTATGATTCAATAATAATAGAATTAAAAGCTACTAAAAATCTCTGTCCTGAACATGAAGCACAACTTCTAAATTATTTAAAATCCAGCCAACTCCGAATAGGATTGCTTATAAATTTCGGTAGTACAAAGCTTCAATACAAACGAATGATCCTTTAAAAAAACATCTGTGTTCATTTGTGGACCATATTCTTTGTGTCTTGTAATTTGTGAAAATTTGTGATCATTTGTGGACAATTCCTTTGCGTCTTATAATCTGTGTTCATTTGTGTTCATTTGTGGACAATAAAATTTGTGGGCCTTTTACTGTGATCTGATTTTTTGTGGAATTACCTTGCTATTATTCCCAAAACCAATACCTTTGTGAAAAATTTAACAGAGGGGGTTTAATCATGGAACTATCACATATTGAACATATTGGAATTGCAGTAAAAAGCCTGGAAGATGCTATTCCTTATTATGAAAATGTACTTGGGTTGAAATGCTATGCCATAGAAGAAGTAAAAGATCAAAAAGTCAGAACAGCTTTTTTCAAGGTAGGACAGACAAAACTGGAACTTCTTGAGTCTACCGATCCTGAAGGACCCATTGGAAAGTTCATTGAAAAAAAGGGTGAAGGCATGCATCATATTGCTTTTGCAGTAAGCAGTCTGGAAGACAGGCTTAAAGAGGTGGAAAAAATGGGTGTGAGGCTGATCGACCAGCAACCAAGAAAGGGGGCAGAAGGGCTGGACATTGCTTTCCTTCATCCAAAATCCACTTTCGGTGTGCTGACGGAACTGTGTGAAGACAAGAATAAATAATTCATATCATGGCCTTAGAAAATAAAATTCAGAAATTACTCGACCTTCGTGAAGAGGCAAAACAGGGTGGAGGATCAAAACGCATAGAATCACAGCATGCCCAGGGCAAGTTCACTGCGCGTGAACGCATTGAGCTGCTTCTCGATGATGGTTCTTTTGAAGAATTCGACATGTTTGTCACCCACCGTACCACCGATTTCGGGCTGGCCAACAAAAAGTATCTCTCCGATGGTGTGGTCACCGGCCACGGTACCATCGACGGAAGGGTCGTATATGTGTTCTCACAGGATTTTACGGTCTTCGGTGGCTCTTTGTCGGAGACGTTTGCTTTAAAGATATGCAAGGTGATGGACCAGGCCATGAAGGTCGGGGCGCCCGTGATCGGCATCAACGACAGCGGTGGTGCCAGGATACAGGAAGGAGTGCGGTCTTTGGCAGGATATGCAGAGATCTTCGAACGCAACATCCTGGCTTCGGGTGTGATACCGCAAATCTCGGCTGTCTTTGGCCCCTGTGCCGGAGGCGCTGTTTATTCTCCCGCTCTTACCGATTTCATTGTTATGGACGACAACAACAGTTACATGTTTGTCACTGGCCCCAAGGTAACCAAGACGGTAACAGGAGAAGACATCTCCACTGCCGACCTTGGTGGAGCACAGGTTCATGGCAAAAAATCAGGTGTTGTGCATTTCATCGCCGACGATGAGCGGGAAGGCATCATGCTTATCCGCAAGTTGATAAGCTTCCTGCCACAAAATAACCTCGAGGATCCTCCCATCATTGATTGCAAAGATCCCATCGACAGGCTGGAGGACTACCTGAACGAGATCATACCGGAAGACCCCAACAAACCATATGATGTGCTGGATATCATCCATGCCATCATTGATGAAGGTGAGTTCCTGGAGATACAAAGAAATTATGCACGGAACGTCGTTATCGGATATGCGCGTTTCAATGGTATGCCTGTTGGCATCGTAGCCAATCAACCCAATTACCTGGCTGGTGTGCTCGATATCGACGCATCAAGGAAAGCGGCAAGGTTCATTCGCTTCTGCGATGCTTTCAACATTCCCATTGTTACACTTGTCGATGTGCCTGGCTTTCTGCCCGGTAGTGCCCAGGAATATGGAGGTATTATCATCCATGGTGCCAAGCTGATGTTTGCTTATGGCGAGGCGACTGTCCCTAAAGTCACAATCACATTGCGAAAATCTTATGGTGGTGCCCACGACGTGATGAGCTCCAAGCAGTTACGCGGTGATATCAACTATGCCTGGCCTTCTGCAGAGATCGCCGTGATGGGCCCTGCCGGAGCTGTCCAGATCCTGGAAGGTAAAAACCTTAAACTCATAAAAGATCCTGAGGAAAAGAATGCCTACGCTAAGAAAAAGGAAGAAGAATACAAGGAAAAGTTTGCTAATCCTTATGAAGCTGCACGTTATGGATATATTGATGATGTGATAGAGCCGCGCAACACACGGTTCAGGATCATCAGGGCTCTCAGGACACTGGCAACAAAGAAAGATATGAACCCACCCAAAAAACACGGAAATATCCCATTATAATCGTTAAAGAAAATGAATATTTTAAAAATAGGACTGGATTTTCAGGGGGCCATAGACGAAGGCCTTACCATTGCCATCGTTGGCTATGTGACCGTCTTCCTGGCTCTGGTGATCCTGTATTTTGTGTTTACGTATATCGCAAAGATATATAAGCTGCAAATCCGGCAAAAACTCCTGAAAGAAGGAGTGAAAGTGGATGAATGCTGCAAGGAGATCGACATTCCCGGAGATGTAGTCGCTGCCATAAGCACAGCATTATATATGACTTTAATGTTGCATGATGAAGAAAGTAAGGTTCTTACCATCAAGAAGGTTTCCAGGACCTATTCGCCATGGAACTCAAAAATTTACAGTATGAGAAATTTAAAGAAGTGGTAAGCCATGAAAAATTTCAAGTTTTCAATACGGGGTAATAAATATGATGTAGAGGTAAAAAACCTCGAAGACAATATTGCGGAAATAGAGGTCAATGGAACGATTTACGAGGTAGAGCTGATGCGGGAGGTAAAAGAGGCCAAAACACCAAAACTGGTCAGAAAACCCATTGCCACACCCAAGGATGCTCATGAGATCAAGAAGGAAGAAGTTGCGGTTTACAAGGTAAAGGCTCCATTGCCGGGAACCATCATGCAGGTTTTTGTAAAACCGGGTGACCAGGTGAAGAAGGGTGACAGACTGATTATCTATGAAGCCATGAAGATGGAAAACAACGTCATGGCTGAGAAGGATGGCACCATTAAGTCCATTAAGGTTACAACGGGTGACAATGTTTTACAGGATGATGTACTGATAGAAATCGAATAGCCATGGCAATGAAGAAAGCACTGACAGTTATTGTGATCATTGGTATCCTGGCCATCATGAACGCCATTGTGGTGCAGGGTGATGCAGCACAGGCCTACGAAACTGTCCAGACCGAAGAAAGCATAGCAAAGGTCTCGGGTGACCAGGAAGCAAGCAACAATAGTGATGGGCCGCGTAGTTACTCTGCTATGGAAGGGATCAAAAAATTCATCAGTTTTACGGGTTTTGCCAACGCAACACCTGGGCATCTCATCATGTTGCTGGTGGGACTGTTTTTTATTTTCCTGGCCATAAGATATGACTATGAACCGCTTCTGCTGATACCCATCGGAACCGGGATCATCATCGGCAACATCCCTTTCTTTCAGGCGCCGGGAGTGAACCTGCAACTGGGCATTTATCAGGAAGGCAGCGTTTTGAACTATCTGTATTATGGTGTGACCAAAGGTATTTACCCACCATTGATCTTTCTGGGGATCGGGGCGATGACGGATTTTTCTTCTTTGATCTCCAGTCCGCGCCTGGTGATCCTTGGTGCAGCAGCACAGGTTGGAATATTCATGACCCTGCTCGGTGCCCTGGTCCTGGGATTTAACCTGCCTGAGGCTGCTTCCATTGGGATTATCGGCGGTGCCGACGGGCCAACGGCTATTTTCCTCTCTTCCAAGCTGGCCAACGGAAGCATCGTGAATGGTGTCCAGACCCAAAACCTCATTGGACCTATTGCCATTGCAGCATATTCTTATATGGCCCTGGTGCCGGTCATACAGCCACCCATCATGAGGCTGCTTACCAGTAAAAGGGAAAGGGTGATGAGAATGAAGCCTCCCCGCTCTGTTTCCAAGTTGGAAAAGATCACATTCCCCATCGTGGGCTTGATCCTGACAACATTTATTTCACCCGGGGCTTTGCCATTGCTGGGAATGCTCTTCTTTGGCAACATCCTGAAAGAGAGCGGAGTTACACGAAGGCTGGCAGATACTGCCAAAGCTTCCATGATCGATATTGTGACCATACTGCTTGGATTAACGGTTGGGGCATCAACACAGGCGGATGTCTTCATCACTCCACAATCTATTCTTATATTTGTATTGGGGGCAGTATCATTTATGGTTGCTACCGCTGGAGGAATACTTTTTGCCAAGGTGATGAACCTCTTCCTGTCAAAGGAAAACAAGATCAACCCTTTGATAGGAGCATCAGGAGTGTCGGCAGTGCCTGATAGTGCCAGAGTGGTGCAGAATGAAGGGCTTAAAGCAGATCCAAGCAACCACCTCCTCATGCATGCTATGGCACCCAACGTGTCGGGCGTGATTGGCTCAGCCGTGGCTGCAGGGATTTTATTGAGTTTTATGTTGTAGGTTATATGGTTATATGGTTAAGAAAAACAATCTTGGTATCGTATTATGTGGTGGTGGCGTACGTGGCCTCACTCAGATAGGGATCCTGGCATGCCTTGAAGATCATGGCATCAGCCCCACACATATTGCAGGGTCAAGTATAGGAGCCGTGATTGGTGCCTTTTATGCTGCAGGATATACACCAAAAGAGATGTTGGAGGTTTCCAGGCAAAGCAGCCTGCTGAAAGTATTTCGTCTGGGTTTCAATCATGGCGGCCTCAGTAACTTGAAATACCTGCTTAAGATATTGAAAAAGAATATAAAAGAAGATTCGTTCGAAGCACTGGGGAAACGACTTTTTGTGTGTGTTTCCAACCTGAATACCGGAAAGTATGAGATCAGGGACAAGGGTGAGATGTTCAGCTATATATTGGCTTCGGCGGCTGTACCAATAGTTTTTGAAGCTCAGAAAATCAACGGACAGGTTTATGTGGATGGGGGATTGCTTAATAACTTCCCCATAGAACCGCTGAAAGAGCATTGCAAAAAAACCATCGGCGTGTTTGTTCACAACTATCGCGAGCTTCCGGTGGAAAAGATGAAAACATGGCAGGATATTGCAGATCGTTGCTTAAGTTTGCACCTGTATCAGAATTCCGGCGATAACCTGAACGCATGCGATGTGGTGATTGAACCTGAAAAATCATATGAATATGGCGTCTTTAAGAAAAAAACCGATGAAAAGCTTTTCAAAATCGGTTATGAAAAGACGGAGTCGATGATTGAAGATATTAAAAAAGCAATATCATAAAAAGGATAGTATGTTGATTATAGGTATAGCAGGTGGTTCAGGTTCAGGAAAAACAACGGTTGTAAACCGTATCCTGGAGTTATTACCGGAAGGCTCGGTGACGGTCATTCCTCAGGATGCCTATTACCGGGATCATAGTCATCTCCCGGAAGAGGAAAAAAGAGAAATCAATTTTGATCATCCATCCTCCATTGAGTTTTCACTGCTGATGGAGCAATTGTCGGTATTAAAGAAAGGCCAACCCATCGAAATGCCGGTGTATTCCTATATATCATGTACACGCTCGGAAGAATCCATTCGTGTAGTGCCTTCCAGGATCATCCTGGTGGAAGGAATTCTTATCCTGACCAATGAACAGTTAAGAGATTACCTTGACATAAAAGTCTTTGTTGATGCTGATGCCGACGACCGTTTGATGCGTATCATTGAACGAGATATGCAGGAAAGGGGAAGGAATGTGAATGATGTGTTGTTACACTATCACAAGTTTGTAAAGCCCATGCACCTGCAGTTCATTGAACCGTCCAAAAGGTATGCAGACATTATTATTCCTCAGGGAGGTAACAACATCATCGCCATTGACATCCTGGCATCCAGGATACAACAAAATTTATGATTTCTCTTTCGGGAGAATGATGGTAAAGGTACTTCCTTTACCAACTTCGCTTTCTACTGTGATATCCCCCTTGTTGATCGTGATAAACTCTTTGCAAAGGATCAATCCAAGTCCTGTTCCTGCCTCTCCGGAAGTTCCCGGGGTGCTTTTATTTTCTTCCACCTTGAAAAGCTTTTCCATTGCCTTTTCGTTCATGCCAATGCCGGTATCAGTTACGATGGTATGAACTTGATCACCGATTAATTCAGCTTCAACGGTTATTTTGCCACCGGGCTTGGTGAACTTAATGGAGTTCATAAGGAGGTTACGTACAATGGTCTCAAACATATTGGCATCTGCATAAACTTTCAGGTCGGTATTGACGCATGAGTCAATTTCCAGACCTTTATTGCTTGCAGGTTGCTTTACAATGTCTATGGTCCTGTTAACAACATCACAAACCTTGAACTCTTCAGGGCTAATTTCGATGGTACCCCGTTGGATACGTGACCATTGAAGTAAATTTTCAATAAGTTTGAATGTATTCTCAGAGGATTCATAAATCATCCCGATGTATTCCATTCTGGTTTCATCATCAAGTTCCTTGTAATGTTTCAGGAGAATGTCCGACAAACTAAGCAGGGCTGTAAAAGGACTTCTGAGGTCGTGGGCAATGATGGAAAAGAATTTATCTTTGGTGGCATTGGATATACGTAATTCATTTTCATTCTCACGGATCTTGATCTGTGCCTTCTTATGTTCAATGGAGTAACGGATGGTCCTGCTGAGAATCGTAGCATTTATTTTTCCTTTGATGAGATAATCAGAGGCTCCCAGCTCAAGGGCTTTGGAGTCAATCTCATAATCGTCCTGGCCGGTAAGCATTACTACAGGGATATTTGGATAATCATTGCATACATAAATTAATAAGTCGAGGCCTATATCAGCTCCTAACCTGTAATCACAAAGACAAATATCAAAGGATTGGTTTGATAGCTTAGTCTTGGCATCTGCAATGTTGGTTACCCACTCTATATGGAATTTGGTATAAGGAATTTCTTCAAGCAAATCCCTGGCAATCAGGAAATCATCCTCGTCATCTTCAACTAAAAGCAGATTTATTTCCTTTGGTTCTAACATTTGAGATAATTGAAATGGTAAAGTTAAGCAAATTTAGTTTTTTATTTGTCAGGTAGTTTAACGATCTCAAACCAATATTCACCGAGTTTTTTTATGACTTCTACCAGGCCTTCAAAAGTAACAGGTTTGGTGATAAAAGAGTTGGCACCCAGATCGTAGGTTCTAAGAATATCTTCTTCTGCTTTGGATGTAGTCAGGATGATAACCGGGATCTTCCTGAGTTCTTCATCTTCTTTTAACTCTTTCAGGGTTTGTCTTCCGTCTTTTTTTGGCATGTTGAGGTCCAACAGGATGATTCCGGGTTTGGGATATTTCTTAAGGTCTTTGTACTTGCCTTTTCTTTTAAGATAATTAAATAGTTCTTCACCATCTTCCACAAGGTGAAGTTCATTATTCAGGTGGCTCTCTTCCAGTGCTTCCATGGCCATAAGGCGATCATCAGGATCGTCATCTGCCATCAGGATTACGATTTTATTTTGATTTGAGTCCATGGTTGTAAGTAAATATTGATTACTAAATATTATTCATTTTCATTGGGCTCTTCCATGTGGTTAAGAGGTAAGGTAAGGGTGAATATTGATCCCTTGTCAGGAGCACTTTCTACAGTAATATCTCCTTTATGTCTGATTGCAATCTTTTTGCATATAGCAAGGCCTATTCCCGTTCCTTCATATTTTCCTCTTCCATGTAAACGCTGAAAAGGTTGAAAGATTTTATCTGCCAGGGATATATCAAAACCTATTCCATTGTCGCTGATGTGGATGATGCAGTTTTCAGTATTGGTTTCGGAAGTGATCTTAACAATGGGAGGAACATCTGGTTTGTGATATTTTAATGCATTTCCTATCAGATTAGTGAGTACCTGCCGAAGCTGTACTTTGTCGCCTTTGATTTCGGGTAGTTTGCAAACTTCCACTTTCCCTTTTTCCCTGCTGATCCGGGTTTCAAGATCTGAAATGGCCTCTTCCAGTATCTCGTTCAGGTCTACTTTCAGGAAAGGATTTGATCTTGATGTAACCCTCGAATATGAAAGTAAGTCGTTGATCATTTCCTGCATTCTCATAGCGGCTGATTGCATCCTCTCCATATAGTCCTGCCCGCGTTCATCAATGCTATCTTTATATTTTTTAACAAGTCTGTCGCTAAAGGCCTGTATCTTCCTCAAAGGCTCCTGCAGGTCGTGCGAGGCAATATAGGCGAATTGCTCAAGTTCTGTGTTGGAACGCTTGAGCTCTTTCATGTATTTATCAAGCCTCCTGCGTATTTTCTTTTTCTCAGTGATATCTGTGTGGATGCCCATATATCCGATGGGGTTATCCTGGTCGTCTTTTACCACATCTACGCGGAGAAAGATATCCAGTACACTCCCATCTTTATGTTGCATCTGAACTTCACCCTTCCAGGACTTGCCCTTGTCATTGGTGTCATCTATTTCTTTCCTGATGCTTTTATCAACGATGAGGGCTCCCGGGGTTCCAATTCCCAGATACTCTTCTTTGGTATACCCGAACAGCTTGATGAGACTATGGTTAACGAAAATCATGACACCATCGATGTTGGCCAGCCCGATGCCTTCATCAGAGCTTTCAACGGCTTTGGTTATGCGCCTGAGCATCTTGTCTTTTTCCAGGATATCCGTGACATCCTCAAAGATCTCAATCCCACCTATGATCTTGCCTGTTAAATCTCTTAAAAAGTCGATGTTTTTTAATGCATTCCTGTCTTTACCATCTTTCCGTTCAAAGGTGCATTTTCGCTTGGAAATCGGCTTTGGAATCTTAGGATTAAGCATTCCACAGCTTTTTCTGCACGGATCCTTGGCAAAAAAAGTACAGGGCTTCCCGATGGCTTCTTCTGCTTTAAACCCGGTGATCTCTTTGCCCGCTGTTCCAGCTTCTTATGATCCTGTCGTTATCAACTGTAAATACAGCACTGGGAACGGTTTCCAGCAATAATTCAGCGTAATCTTTCTTTTGTTTTAACTCTTCCCTGATATTTTTTTCCCTGGAAATATCCCTGGCTATACCCTGTATCTCAATAACTTTGCCATTACTGCTGATCGGTGAAATGCTGATTTGAATGGGAACAATGGTATTATTTTTTCTAAGAGCGTTAATTTCTACTGCCTTTAACTCTTTGCCTTTCAGTGACTCATATAAGATCTTCCTTACTTTTTGCTGCTCTCCTGGTGCGTAATATTTACTGAACCAACTGTTAATGGCTTCTTCAGGAGTGTAACCCAGAATGTTTTCGGTAGCCGGAGAGGCATAGGTGACTTTACCCTGCAGGTTAATATGGAAGATCATATCGCTACTGATCTCCGATATGATCTTTAAGCGCTGGTCGGTTAAAATGTGATGTTCCAGTTCCTCTGAAAGAATCCTGACCTGTTTTTTGAGGTCTTCAGTCGTTGGATTTTTTGTCATGGTCCGATAGTTTTTTGCAAATATTATTTATAGTCCTGATAGAATTTAAACTCAGGACAAGTATGGAAGGTAATTATAAGATCCGGACCATAAATGTACAAAAATATAACGTTTGAAATCAGCTTAGGTTGCGGATTTTCGGGAATTACTTAGGAAAATCAGGAAAGTGATTATGAATGATTAAGGGGATATTAATCAGTGGATTAAATTGTTATATTGTTATATTGTTATATTGTTATGGGATCACTGCCTACTGCTTACTGCCTACTATTTCCCATAAACCACCTCATACCTCTTTTCTCTTTCTGCTGCAATTCTTACCCATTCAGGAACAACTTTTTCCAGGAATTCCTGCTTTTCTTTATTAAGCTTTTCCATATCCAGTCCTATGAAGGCTTGTGCTTTGGCTTTGGTGGAGATATCAGGGTATGGCACATCTCCGGAATGGCCTAAGTTTACAAGTAGTTTGGCAAGACCTATCCTGGCTTCCTGGGCTTTATCGATGCCACCGGCAATGATACGTCCGGTTTCTATGGGTGAGTGAAAGGAGTTTCCGTGTCCTGCAGCAGCATAATCCCAGCGCCATTGGGCCTGCCGGATGAGGTGAAGCCAGGATTTCATTTCATTTTCTCCGGCTCCGTTGTCCCATGCTTCTTTGGCTTCAACATGTGCTCGTACCAGCAGTTCTTCCAGCCTGTCACGGTTTTCAATGATCTTATCCTGACGGGAATAAACATCAGCAATCAATCTTTCAGTTTCATCACGGTGGCAGACCTGGCAGGAGTTGTTTATATTGTTTAAAGGACTTTGAATGTGGTGGTCGGTGTATTTTTGTCCGCCCACACTTTGAAAGGGCATATGGCAGTCGGCACAGGAAACACCCCGGCTGGCATGTGTTCCCGTGAGGTAGATCTCATAACCCGGATGCTGTGCTTTCAGCATAGGGGCACGGCTGAGCGCGTGTGTCCAGTCGGAGAATTCCATCTCATCATAATATTCTTCGGCTGCTTCTACTGTCATTCCCTTGTCCCATGGAAAAACAAGATAATCGACACCTTCAACAATATTTTTGTTGAAGTAATATTCCACATGACACTGGGCACAAACCAATGACCTCATTTCCTGATGCGTGGCTTTACTGATATCTTTCCCCTGTCGCTCAAAGGCTTCTATAAGGGTTGGTCTTGATATTTGAAGGTTCATGGTCTCGGCATTGTGACAATCCCCGCAACCTATAGGGTTTACAATTTCTGGCCCCCTGGTACCCCAGTGGCCTTTGAAGAATTCCGCAACACCAACCTCATTCATAACTCGTGGCACATCAGGACTCTTGCATGTCCAGCAGGTATTTGGCATTGGACTTTCCCTGCCATCCATGGGAGCCCCGGTACGCAAGGTATGCCTGATATCTTTGATGGAATAATGGTGTCCGCGGGCTTGCTCATAATCCTTGGAAAAGCCATAGCCGGCCCACAATACAACCATGCGAGGATCAACTTCAAGCATGTCTATCCTTGCATTTCCATTGTATTTGCTTGTAAAGCTTGTATCAGAAGTTTCCAGATAGGATTTGTATTCGTGCGGGAAGTTCTCTCCCCAGATCTCATTCCGGGGCTCCCATTGGGTATACTCAACCACCGGCGTGTAAGCAAAGACAGCCTCTGCTCTCCTTTCCATGATGGATGAAGCAAGTAACCCCAGGAAAAATACTATGATCAGGGTTGCAAAAAACAAAAGCCAGCCCAGCCATGGTTTTCTTGAAATGATGTCTTGTAAAGGTTTCATAAGCTTTGTTATTTATTCTTTTGTAATTTTTTTATCCATTCGGGTACAGGGCTTTCAGGAAGAGGAACCCTGGCATAGGGTACGCTGGAAAGGCTGTTTACCCTGCCATGTGGGGTCTCACGGTGACATTCCCAGCATAACCTGTCGGTCCTGTGATGATAATGCAAAACAGAAAAAGTGTTGGTCTTTTCATTGATGATAAGGTCGGTGTGGCACCGGATGCAATTATCCTGAACAACCCCGGTGCCGGCTTCTTTGATGAAGATGACCTGAGGTTCGGCCCGCAAGGTAAATATGGTTGCATGTCGCATACCGTCTTTGGCCTTGAAATAGTAAGCGTTCAGCATATTATTGTGGGGAACATGGCAATCGTTGCAGGTGGCATATTCCCGGTGTGCACTGTGAAACCAGGTGGTATACTGTGGTGCCATGATGTGGCAGTTGACGCAGGTTTTGGGGTTATCGGAAAGGTAGGAAGGGGCATTGGACAGGTACAGCAAATAAAAGAATAATCCGGCTAGAATGCCAAGGGTGATAAGAACCGGGATCCTCCATTGGGGTGGAGGGGTTAGTTTTTTTATTGTGCTTTGCATTAGAAATATTTATAAAAAATAAATATAGTTAAATATGATGATGATATCAAGGTATTTCGAATCGCATTTGAATAATTTTCGGTATTTAAAATTAATCTAATATTCTTTTTTTATGCCACAAAGGCCCCTAGGCACGGAGACACACCAAGGATAATCTTAGTGTTTCTTGGGGTCTCCGAGTCTTTGTGGCAAAACATTATTTCAAGCATTCATAAATAACTCCACATCCTGTTCCACTTCCCCTATACCGGCAATCCCAAAGTTTTCTATCAATACATTTGCGATGTTTGGAGAAAGGAAAGCAGGCAATGTTGGTCCAAGGTGGATGTTTTTAACACCAAGGAAAAGAAGTGCTAGCAACGATCTGCTTTTTAACTCGCCACCATGCTATGTTGTAAGCTATGGGCAGCTTGTTGATGTCATTTAGCTCGAAGATCTCCTTGAGCTTCAATGCTGTAAGGGCCAAGGAATAGGAATCATTACATTGACCGGCGTCAATTACACGCGGAATACCACCGATATCTCCCAAAGCAAGCTTATTGTAGCGGTATTTGGCACATCCTGCGGTAAGGATCACAGTATCCTCCGGTATGGCTTTGGCAAACTCCGTATAATAATCACGGCTTTTCATGCGGCCATCGCAGCCAGCCATGACAAAGAACTTTTTGATGGCTCCGCTTTTTACTGCACCAACAATGGTGTCTGCAAGCTGAAACAACTGGTTATGTGCAAACCCTCCTGTAATACTTCCGGTTTCCAACTCTTCCGGTGCAGTACATTTTTTTGCATGTTCAATCAGGATGCTGAAGTCTTTCGATCCCCCGTTCTTGCGTTCAGGGATATGCACACATCCTTCAAAACCCGCAGCTCCTGTGGTGTATATTCGTTCTTTGTATTGTCCTTTTGGCGGGACAAGGCAGTTGGTCGTCAGCAGCACAGGTCCGTTGAATCTATCAAATTCTTCTTTTTGCTTCCACCAGGAACTGCCATAGTTGCCAACAAAATGTTTGTATTTTTTGAATTTCGGGTAGTAGTTGGCAGGCAACATTTCACTATGGGTGTATACATCCACCCCGGTGCCTTCGGTTTGTTGTAAAAGCTCATCCATATCCTTCAGGTCATGGCCGCTGATCAAAATACCCGGATTACTGCCGACACCAATATTTACCTGAGTCATCTCCGGATGTCCATAGGTTTCTGTATTGGCTTTGTCGAGCAAGGCCATCACATTAACACCAAACTTGCCGCACTCCATTACCAATTCTATCAGCTCATCATTGGTGATGTCATTCCTGGTGGTGGCCTCCAGCCCTTTTTCCATGAAAGCATAAATAGTAGCATCTTTATACCCAAGGTTCCAGGCGTGTTCGGCATATGCTGCAATGCCTTTGATACCATAGGTTAGCAATTCTTTCAAGGACCGTGCATCCACATCTCCTGTCTCCATAACACCCACCGACTCGGCTTTCTTTTCCATCTCTTCATTCGTTTGCCCAATCCAATAAGTACTGCTATGCAATCCTTCCTGTATCTTGAAACCTGCATCCTGTATCGTCTTTATTAATGCTTTCCTCTGTAAATACCCTTCTCTAACCTTCTCCATGATCTTTCCCTTATCGAAGTTGGCATTGGTGATGGTAATAAACAAGGATTCGAAAACATACTTATCGGCGCTGATGGTATCCAGATCATGTGATCTGGCTTCATTGGCCAGAATAGATACTCCTTTGGTAATGAAAACCAGCAGATCCTGCATGTTGGCTACATCATCTGTTTTTCCGCAGACGCCTTTTACTGTGCACCCGCTGCCTTTCATCGTTTCCTGACATTGATAACAAAACATTGACATGATATTAAAATATTTATCCCGGTTTTTGTCCGGGGTGGTTAAAATTTATGTTGTTATTTGGTTGTATGGTTATATTGTTATGTGTTATATGGTTATATTGTTATATGGTTATATTGTTATATTGTTGTATTGTTATATTGTTATATTGTTATATGGTTGTGGGGTTGGGTGCTTTTTGCAAATTGATGGTACAATGCATTAACCATATAGCCATTTTAAATAATTGTTAAATAGATGTTTTCTGCTCTCTGATCTCTGCTTTCTGCTCTCTGATCTCTGCTTTCTGATATCTGATCTCTTATCTCTGATCTCATCATTGCCATTCCTCCTTCAATATCTCTCCTCCAACACCTACAACCATTGCCTTTACCGGAACTTTCCTGGATGCTTGCTGTACTGCAAGTTCAACCAGTTTCATCATTCCCTGGCAGCATGGTACTTCCATCATCATCACTGTGATGGTATTTATTTCAGCTTCATCAATAAGTCTTTGAAACTTTTCTATGTAGCTTTCCAAACCCTGATCGAGTTTTGGACAGGCGATCACCAGTTTTTTTCCTTTCAGGAAACGCTGATGAAAGTTGCCTGTGGCATATGCTACACAGTCAGCCGCAATCAGAATGTCCTGTCCCCTGAAATATGCCGCTGCCGGATTTATGAGATGCATCTGTACCGGCCATTGGGAAAGCTCTGAATTTCCAAATTCAGCCTTTTCTTCCCGGATCATGGGATTTGTTGTTCCCTTCCTGGTTCCAAGATCTACAGGCATTGAGCCAGGACAACCTCCATGGTGATGCGTGTGTTTATGTTCAGACTGATGAACCTCATTTAAAACATCTGAAATGTCAAAGGGAAGATTCTCACTTGTTTTCAGGAACTTAATTGCCTGCTTGAGATAATCATGCTCTCCATGGTCCTGTAAATGCCTGAGATGAGCTGACAATGTGTTTTTTCCTTTTGGGATGATCTCCTTTATCACGGCTATCTCGTTATAGGACTCAGCCTCACGTGTTTCGATCGTGAGGGCGTCCTGCGGGCAATGCCCGATGCAGGCACCCAGTCCGTCGCACATCAGTTCGCTGACAAGCCTTGCCTTGCCATCGATGACCTGGAGGGCGCCTTCATGGCAATTGGGGATACACAAACCACAACCATCGCATTTTTCCTCGTCTATATGTATGATCTCTCTTTTCATTCGTCTTTAATTTATCTGTTTCTGAAGCAAAATTACCACAGACAGTATGTGGAAAATGTAACATATGTTACAATTGCGAAATTTTTCTGATCTTTGAAAAAATTAGATATATGAAACTGGAAATACTGGCACAGTCACCATTATTTAAAAACATACCCCAGGGAGAACTGGCCCACCTGATGAACCAGGTAGTTTGCCAGGAGAGATCTTACCATTCCGGAGAGATCATTGCATACAGTGATGATGCTTGTGATAATCTTTACATTGTTTTGGAAGGAAGCGTGAGGGGAGATATGATTGATTTTTCAGGGAAGACCATCAAAATTGAGGACATGGAAGCACCAAGCCCGGTGGCTTCGGCATTCCTTTTCGGGCAGCACCGGAAACTTCCGGTAAATATTGTTGCGAATAAAGATGTCAGGATACTGATCATTCCCCGTGAATCAGTCATTCAAATGTTTTCACTGAACAAGATCTTCCTGGAAAATTTCCTGAATATGATCTCCACCCGTGCACAGTTCTTATCTATGAAGATCCGTTTCCTGTCATTCAAGACCATTCGTGAAAAGATAGCACAATATCTTTTAGAGCTGGCAGGTCATGATAAAGATACTGTCATCCTTAACCGTTCCCAGCAAAACCTGGCAGACCTGTTTGGGGTTGCAAGGCCATCATTGGCCCGAACACTCGGGGAAATGGATGAGGAGGGCATCATTGAGGTAAATAGAAAGGAAGTTAGGATCCTGGACAGAAGCAGAATAAATTTACTGCTTAAGAGATAATATGATCGGTTATAAAAATACATAAAAAATGCAATACAGAATATTAGGAAAATCAGACTTGAATGTTTCTGTGGTTGGTCTTGGGACCTGGGCCATGGGAAACGATTTCTGGGGTGCTTCGGACGATGCCGCATCGATCAGTGCCATTCAAACAGCACTGGATCAGGGCATCAATCTGATAGATACGGCACCTTGGGAGGCGGGATCCTCACAGGAAGGTATAAGAACAGGCCGGAATTTGAAAAAGGGGATTACCGCGACAGGTTCTATAGCTTTTACCAGGAACCGGCATGGAGCAGGATCCGGGATCTGTTATCCACACTCAGGGAAGTAGCGGAAAACAATAATGAACCCGTAGCCAGTATTGTCATTGCCTGGACATTCCTGCAACATGGCATTACCTCCGCCCTGGTGGGTGCACGGAAACCCGGACAGGCGATGACGAATGCCAAAGCCGGCGACATCAGGCTTAGCGATGCTGAGATGAGGATGATCAGGGAAGCGATACCCATATTGTAAAAAGTATACATATTATGTCCATTTCTGGACGCCGGGTGTTCGGAATGATTACAAAACCAAACCCTGGTGATTCTTATACCCATTGATTTACAGCGCATTCATAAATATGGTATAGATATTGATCTTTTTCCGAAAAGACCTTATATGTTCACCAACTACATCAAAACAGCCTGGAGGAATTTTTACCGTTCCAGGGTCTATTCGCTGATCAACATTTTTGGGCTGGCCATCGGGCTTGCCACTGTGATTATGATCTTTCTGTATGTAAAGCATGAAACGGATTACGACAAACAGCACAGCAGGAGTGAAAGAATATACAGGCAGATCAACAATGGCAAAGACTATGATGATCCCATACAACCCGGGATCTTTATGGAATTCCAGAGAGGACAGATCCCTGGCGTCGAGCAGGTTACCATGATGCTAAAAAACGATCTGGTTATCAGGACCGGAGATAAGAAGCTCAGCGAACAGGAATTCCTTATCACCGACAGCTGCTTTTTCAGGATATTTGATTTTAATGTCGTTTCAGGGAATCCTGTTGAAATATTGAAGAGGCCCAACACCACAATTTTAACGGAATCGGCGGCAAAATTATATTTCGGCGATGAAGACCCAATCGGAAAAGAGATACTGATTGAAAATACCTACAGGGCTGTAGTTAGTGGCATTATCGAAGACATCCCATGTCAGTCGTTTGTTAGTTTTTCAGGTATACTGCCCACAGACTACAAGTTGCAGGTGAATGAGTCGGCTGTAAAAAGCTGGTTCAACAGCTCGTTCCATTATTACTCATTGCTGAGCCCGGGAGCTGATCCTGAAAAAGTGAGCATGGCCATAAATGAAGCATGGAATAAAAATGTTCCTGATGAACGCATGAAAGGGAATATCAGGTTACAGTCCCTCAAGGACATCCATCTGCATTCAGAGAACATACGATGGGAAATTGAGCCACAGGGAAGCATCACAGTAGTAAGGATATTTTCACTCACGGCCATCCTTATACTCATCCTGGCCTGTGTAAATTTCGTGAACCTTTCAACAGCACAAAATGTAAAGAGATATCGGGAGATTGGTTTGAGAAGGGTTATTGGTGCCTCCAGGAAAAGCATTGTCAGACAGTTTCTGATCGAAACAACCATGTATATTCTGCTGGCACTCATCGTGGGCGTTGCACTTGTTGAAATATCCATTCCATGGTTTTCTGAAGTCTATGGTTTCAGGCCCGATCTTTCTGTTATGCTCGAGTCGTCCATCCTGTCGGCAACCATCCTCTTTTTGATCTTGCTGATAATAATCACGGGAAGCTATCCCGCCTTTGTCCTTTCTTCCTTCCAGCCTGCCGATGCGTTGCGAAGCCGGGGTGAGGTGATCGGAAAAACACGGAAGCAGCGTACCGGAATAAGAGAAGGTCTGGTGATCTTTCAGTTCATCATATCCGTTGGATTGATAACAGGAGCTTTTATTGTAAAGAAGCAGTTCAATCACCTTTCAGGGATGTTTCCCGGTTTCGAAAAGCACCAAAAGCTGGTGATAAGCAATCCCTGGGATGAAAACATGAATTCCCGGTTCAATGCCTTAAAGGGAGAATTGGCCCGGATGCCGGGTATTATGACAACAGCATCGCATAATGTACCCGGGGATTTCCAGAACAATTACCTCGGTGTGCATGTCAAAGGACTGGATAAGGAAGCAAACAATATTTCCACGGCCTTCATATCTGTGGAAAACAACTTTTTTGATGTCATGGGAGCCAGGATGTCCGAGGGAAATAATTTCCCGCAGGACCTCACCGACATGGCCAAAGACAGTCTTCCACTCTGCATCATCAATGAGACCCTGGCCGGCATAATCCGGAACCAGGGCATAGAAGATCCTGTCGATGAATACCTTTCAGGATTCTGGGACAAGATCCCCTCCAGAAGGATCATAGGTGTGGTGGAGGACATCCATTACCGGTCGTTGCACAACAAGGTATATCCTGCCGTATTCATAGTAAGCAAACAACCTTATCCGAATTATGTACTTAATATGATCGTGGATATTGACAGGGAAAACCTTGGAGAAGCCTACCGTGAAATTGAAGATGCCTGGAACAGAGTATCGCAGGATTGGCCCTTTCGGGCGACCTTCCTGGATAACAAATTACAGGAACTTTATGTGAAAGAAGCAAACCTGGTAAGGATTATTGAGGTATTCACCTTCCTGGCATTGGTAATCTCTCTGATAGGCCTCACAGCCCTGGTAATGTTCTCTTTGAGGAACAGGATAAAGGAACTGAGCATCAGAAAGGTTTTGGGAGCTTCTCCAGGACAGCTTTTCTGGTTTTATGCATGGAAATATGTGCGTCTCGTATTGCTTGCTGATATCATCGCATTGCCATTGATATACTATCTGGGAAAAGGCTGGCTGGAGCAATTTGCATTCAGGATTGATATCGGATTTGGAATATTGATCCTTTCTGTGATCCTTTCTGTAGCGATAACAATCATTACCATATCATACCAGACATACAGAGCGTCCAGGATCAACCCGGCAGATTCACTAAAATATGAATAGTAATAAGGACAGCCCTGAAATTTTATTACATTTGTTAGATAACATTAATTTCTTAAAACATGGCAGCAATCATTACCATCGCAATCATTGTCATTATTGCATTGCTTTTAATATCCATTTACAACAGGCTGGTTCGCCTGAGAAACAACCGTGAAAATGCCTTTGCAGACATTGACGTTCAGCTCAGACAACGCCACGACCTCATTCCCCAACTGGTTGATTCGGTGAGGGGTTATATGAAACATGAGCAAAAGGTCCTGACAGATGTCACAGAAGCCAGGGCAAAAGCCATGGGTGCCACCACCATTGACGGAAAGATACAAGCCGAAGCTCAGCTCACATCTGCTTTGCAGGGATTAAAGATAGCTGTGGAGGCTTATCCGGACCTCAAGGCAAGCCAGAATTTCATGAACCTGCAGGAAGAGATCTCTGATGTGGAAAATAAGCTGGCTGCAGCGCGCCGCTACTTTAACTCAGCAACGAAAGAGCTGAACAACGCTGTGGAGGTCTTCCCGTCAAACCTTTTTGCGGGTATGTTTGGCTTCAGGAAAGAAATGATGTTTGATCTGGGTGAAGAAAGAAGGGAAGATATGGAAGAAGCACCCAAGATAAATTTCGAATAGTATGAAATATGTAGGATTGCAGACACAGGTCTGGCGGAATAATACCAGGTCGGTTGTTTTGTTGATCATGTTTCCCCTGGTATTGTTCATCCTGGCATATATCTTTGTTTATTTTACCAGTTATGATCCTGAATACCCTGATAGCAACGGTCCTTATGCCTTTCATGCCTTTATAAGGTGGGTTCCGTGGATAACCATCGGGGTGCTGATATGGTTCCTGATAGCATATTCCTCCCATACAAGCATGATCAGGAAAGCCACAGGTGCAAAGCCCCTGGAAAGAAAACAAAACAAAAGGGTATACAATCTTATCGAGAACCTGACCATCGTTGCCGGAATGAAAATGCCAAAGGTTAACATCATCGAGGATGATTCTTTGAATGCCTATGCCAGTGGTATCAATGAAAAGACGTTCACTGTGACCCTTTCCAGGGGTATAATTGATAAGCTAAATGATGATGAACTGGAAGGTGTTATAGCCCATGAATTGACACATATCCGGAACCGGGATGTTCGGTTGCTGATCGTTTCTATCATTTTTGTAGGCATCTTTGCTTTTCTGGCTCAGATGTTTTTACGTACCATGGTGTTCAGTGGTGGAAGCCGCAACAGGAAGGACGGGACGGTGATGGTCCTGGGTCTTATCCTGGCCATTATAGGATATTTTATCACCATGCTCTTCAGGTTTGCACTTTCCAGGAACAGGGAATATATGGCCGATGCGGGTGGTGCCCAGCTTACAAAAAAACCTGAAGCACTGGCATCTGCCCTAAGAAAGATTTCAACAGATTCCAGGATAGAAGCAGTAAAAAGACAGGACGTCTCACAACTCTTTATCGATAATCCCCAGGAGAAAAAGAAGAAAAAAAGCTTTTCATTTAATTCGCTGTTTGCTACGCATCCACCGATTGATAAGAGGATTAGGTTGCTGGAGCAGTTTTAAATTATATTGTTATATGGTTATAT
>JAGYLD010000030.1 GCA_018401355.1 Bacteroidales bacterium | reverse complement strand
TTGATTCAGTAACATTGTCGGCTTCTACTTCTGCAGTGACATATTTTATGCCCTCATCTTCCAGATATTCAACCACCTGCTGAACATATCTGTTCACCCGGCTTCTGACCTCTTCCACCTTTGTGGTGTAAACAGCCAGGGCATGAATCTCGGCATCATGAACTTTTGCAAGATAGCTTGTGAAAGGCACTTTTTGTCTGGTGTCAATGGTACTGTCGATGGGCAATACGATCTTGCTCAAGGGGATTTCTATGTCAATCCCCTCACGAATTGTAATCACAGGTAACTGTGTAGCTGAAACAATTTTATTGGCATTACTTCCAATCCAAAACTCTTCAAAGCCTGAAGATCCATGGGTCCCAACGATAATCATATCAGCACCTTGAACTTCTGCTTCCCTGCATAGTTCTTTGTAAACTTTACCCTCACAGATCTTGTACTCAAGTTTGCTGTTTTTTAAAGTAGGCTGATATTTATCAATCAATTCCTGAAACTTTCCCTTAATAATTTCAGGAAGCTTTTCGGGTTCAAAAAGAAACACCTCCTTACTGTAATCCGGACGGTGAACCCAAACCATAAGCACATCACATTTGGCTTTATTAGCAATGGAAATTGCATGCTTTAATCCATTAATGGAGCTTTTCAGGAAATCAATACCAACAAGAATTTTTTTCATAGGACCATAATTTATTTTAGACTTGGAAATTTAATTTCATCTTTTATCACCCAGGCATTTGGGTAATCTTTCATAATCCTTTGCAGGAATGCCTCTGCTTTCATCCTTGTCCTGAAATCTCCAACACGGACCCTGAAATTGGGTGCCTGCCATGATAAATAAGCCGGCACATCAGGATATTCCAGTTCAAAATTTTCCATAACTTCCCGGGCACGGGTGCTTGAATGGTTACCAGATTCAAAAAATATTTGCACACGATAACCTTCAATGTCGTAGTTGTCAGGGTTTTGAAGTTTGGTCTTGTTCATGCTGATGTGGATCCCAACCAGGGAATCAATCCTCGGATCCTGAACAACCTGAATGCTTCCTTCCAGGCCGTTTTGGGAATACATCACAACTGGGATTGTTATCATTAAGAGCATTATCAGGATAACCTTCTTCATTTTGTAAAAATATTGTTTGCTATAATAACTTTTTTGACCGTATACTTAGTATAGGAACAGGAGAATGATTAATTAACTGTTGAGCAAAAGGCCCAAGAAAAATGTTGGCAGTAGTGCTTTCTTGTTCTGTCATGATGGCTATCATATCCGCACTTTTATTGCCAGCATAATCTATGGTTGCCTGGACCAGATTGTCAGTTTGTTTTTTTTCCATATGATGCCTGACACCTTCTTTCACAAGGGCTTCCTTTGCTTGTTCAGCAAAATTATCTACTCTTTTGTGAAATGATTTCAGGGTTGTGGTATACATTGCCAGGATGAATACTTCAGAATTAAACAATTTAGCAATTTCAAGCGTCACCGGAAGTTTCTGCCTGGTTTCCTGTGAGCTGTCGATGGGTAAAATTATTCTTTTTATCTGATCTTTGTATTCAAAATCATATCTTAATGTTATGACCGGACATGGAGCATGGGTTACAATACGATAAGCATTGCTTCCGATCCAGTATTCCTCGAACCCTGAAATACCATGTGTACCTGCAATGATCAGGTCTGCATTGACCATTTTGGCCACTGCGTTCATTTCTGTATGGACTTTTCCTTTCCTGAGCTTAAAATCTATCTTTTGTTTACCTATTTTCGGTCCGTATTCATCGAGCAGTTCCCTGAAATTCTCTTTCTTTTCCTGTTTGATCTCACCATTAAGTGAATCAAAAATATATTCAGAGGTAGTAGCATTGTTTACCCAAACTAAGGTAAGACCGGCACCCGCATGCCTTGCAAAATGAACGGCATACTCCAGGGCATGGATGGAATTCTTTGAAAAATCAATTCCGACAACAATCTGTTTCATAGCCTTTGGTTCTGAGGTTTTTGCTAATTTACGAAAAAAATGTCTGCTTGACCAACACATATATATAAAATTCCTTTTTCACGGTTTTCATCATTTATGATTACTTTTGCTTCAGGCATATAAATGGCAATGAACCAAAATCTTGATGCAACCGGAAAACACCTTTCACAAGCGGAACAGGAAATAGAAAAGGTCCTGCGTCCAGGTGATTTTTATGACTTTGCCGGACAGGAAAAAGTTGTTGAAAACCTGAAGATCTTTGTCCAGGCAGCCATTCAAAGGGATGAAGCTTTGGATCATGTGCTCCTGCATGGTCCTCCCGGTTTGGGAAAAACCACACTTTCCCATATCATTGCCAATGAGTTGGGCGTGAACCTCCGAATAACTTCCGGCCCGGTGATAGACAAACCGGGTGATCTGGCAGGATTATTAACCAACCTCGAAGAAAAGGATGTTCTGTTTATTGATGAGATCCACCGTCTGAGCCCTGTTGTGGAGGAATATCTTTATTCTGCCATGGAAGACTACAAGATCGACATCATGATTGAAAGCGGTCCCAATGCCAGAAGCATCCAAATCACACTAAACTCATTTACGCTTATCGGAGCCACCACGCGCTCAGGACTGCTCACAGCTCCCTTGCGGTCAAGGTTTGGAATAACATCCCGCTTGTCTTACTACGACTCATTCACCATCGATAAGATCATCAGGCGGTCGGCATCCATCCTGAATGTTAAAATTGATAGTGATGCCGCAGAAGAAATTGCCAGGCGTTCGAGAGGAACACCAAGGATAGCCAACCTTTTGCTAAGAAGGGTACGTGACTTTGCACAGATCAAAGGAGATGGAAACATCGACCTGAAAATATCAAAGTTTGCTTTGGAAGCACTGAATGTGGACAAGAACGGATTGGATGAGATGGACAATCGCATCCTATCATCCATCATTGATAAGTTTAAAGGCGGACCCGTTGGAATCACAACCATTGCCACTGCTGTTGGGGAGGAAGCCGGAACCATAGAAGAGGTATATGAGCCTTTTCTCATCCAGGAAGGTTACCTTGTCCGCACCCCAAGGGGCCGGGAAGCCACCGACCATGCTTATAAACACCTTGGTAAAACAAGGCATCCGGGAACTCCAGGCTTGTTTGAATAGAATGATATGCCACTCCATGATCACAAATCTCATACCGTAGAAATAAAGAAAATGCTGCTGAAAGCAGGTTTTTCTGCCGTCGGAATATCTAAAACTGCTTTCCTGGAAAAAAACAAACCCATCCTGGAAAATTGGCTGCAAAAAGGATACCATGGGACCATGAGTTATATGGAGAACCACTTGGAAAAGAGACTGGATCCCGGGTTGTTGGTCGAAGGTGCTAAATCAGTGATCACTGTCCTGGATGCTTATCCACATCCTGCAAAAACACAAACAAAAAATCAAAAATTCAAAATATCCTCTTATGCTTTGGGTAAGGATTATCATAAAGTGATAAAAAAGAGGCTGAAAGAGGTAGCTGAAATTTTCAGAACAAAAACCACTGATTTTCATTACAGGATTTTTACCGATTCTGCACCGGTGATGGACAAAGTTTGGGCACAAAAAGCAGGATTAGGCTGGATAGGAAAAAACACATGTCTGATCAGTAAAAAATCCGGCAGCTTTCATTTTATAGGGCACATCATTTGCAATATTGAATTTGAGTATGATAAACCTTTTGAATCCAATTATTGCGGTTCCTGCACCAGGTGCATAGATGCTTGTCCAACCGGAGCCATCATACAACCGGGCATCCTGGACGCCAGAAAATGTATTTCATACCTGACTATTGAAAATCAGGAGAAGTCAGCCGATGAACTGAAAAATCATACACCACCCTGGATTTTCGGATGTGATATTTGCCAGAAAGTATGTCCCTGGAATAATAATTCCAATGATACCCCACCCGAAGCATATATGCCTACTCAAAAACTGCTTTCCATGTCGCATAGCGACTGGAAAAACCTGACTGAAAAGCAGTTTGAGGAACTATTCATCGGAACAGCAATATACAGAACAGGCTTTAAAGCATTCAAAAGAAACATTGAGGCCGTTGAATTGTTATAAAGAAAACCAATCAAAAAAATTATGGCAGCAACAAACTCAAATATGATCCCGCTTGGATTTAAAGCCCCTGATTTTAATTTGCCTGATACAGTTTCAGGAGAAAAGAAGAAACTGGAGGAGCTAAAATCAGACAAAGCCACAGTAGTGATGTTCATCTGCAATCATTGTCCTTATGTGAACCATGTCATCGAAGGAATTGTGAAGCTTGCCAAAGATTATATCCCCAAAGGGGTTTCTTTTATCGCCATTAATTCAAATGATGTGGAGAAATATCCGGATGATTCACCGGAACTCATGAAAGATGTAGCCAAAAGGCTGAATTTCCCCTTCCCTTACTTGTTTGATGAGACACAGGAAGTAGCGCAGGCTTATGACGCAGCCTGTACACCTGACTTTAGTATATTCGACGGGGATTTAAAATGTATTTACAGGGGGCAGCTTGACGATTCCAGGCCTGGAAATAATGAACCTGTGACAGGAAAAGACATCAGAGTGGCATTGGATGCAATCCTTAATGGTGAGAAGGTTTCTGAAGAGCAAAAACCCAGCATCGGTTGCAATATAAAATGGAAAACAAATTAGTTTTTCCTTATCTTTTTCCAGGTCCTTTTGAATTTTACGTCTTCTTTATAACATATGGGACAAAACCCTATTTTTACTGAAAATTCAGTCCCGCAGTGATCACACTTGTAGTACTTGGAAAAATAAACTTGCGGCCTTTTTCCCAGTAACTCAAGGAACCGCACATAGGCTAATTCATACATGGCTTAGGCTTTTAAGTTAAAGATTATTGGGCACATCCTCTTGCACCAAATATATTTACGTTAAATATAGGAAAAGTTACGGAATTATTAAGGTAAGATTAAATTTTTTTTGCTTCTAAATAAGAACCTATCTAAATATGATCAGCTGCCAAATCGCAGAAAACGGAATTTGAGTGAGATAATAAGACAGTTGTGGTATTGTCCGTAATCAGAGAGTGGAAATCGTTTTACATAACCACTTTGATCACCATCCCTGATAGAGTTAATGGAAGTGTTAAACCGGATATTCAATGATAAGTTTCGTATAAATTCAAAATTGGCACCTACAATGGCATTATAAACTAATGTTTTAAACTCAACAGCGGGCATATTTTCATTACCATTAATAAATTCTTTTCCATTCACCAGGAAAGCAATCGAAGGTCCCATCTCAAAACGAAGCCATTCAACAGGTTTAAACTGAACCAGGACAGGCACTTCAATGTAATCAGTTTTGATCTTAAAGGAGTCATAATCACCTGCTTCATGGTCGGCATTTTTCTGGCTGCCTTTTTGGACATATGCCAGTTCAAACTGAAGATAAAACTTTTCAGCCATTTGAAGGTTTGTGTAAAATCCACCATTGAGGCCAACTTTGTTCAATCCACCCAGTATATCACCATCCACTTCGCTTCCGACTATGCCGATATAGGCTCCGCCATTAAATTCCTGGGAAACAGAAGTGAAGGTAAACGCAGTAATTGTCAGCAGGGTTAAGAGTAATCGTTTCATAGTGGTTTTTGTGGTAAAGATAATAAAGTCTTTTTATTTTTGTTTAGCTGGTTTCTTCACATAAATTTTTTACCACAAAGGCGAATAAGATTTTCACAAAGGGGCCTCAAAGGCCCTCAATCGCAAACCTGAATGATTTTTCCTGAATCCGGGCTGTCGCTGAACCAAACTACAGCATAGGTTTTATGAATGGCCACACCCATGGCCTCCCACTCGACCTGCTTCCAGATATCCTTGTTGAGGATCATTTCATGATGCTTCCTGCTGTTCTTCCAACCTTCCAGGGCTCCAACCTGCATATTTAAAACATCGCCCGGGTATGTGCTGTAGTATACCATCTCATACCCCACCCCGTCGAATCCGGTCAACTCTGCCGGTTTGAACCACATGCATTCAGCTTTTCTATGATTGTCGGTATAACAGCATGGTTCCCATGGTCCGTTCTTCGACCAACTGTGAAGGTTGCAACGCCGGCTTTCCTCATAATAATTATATAGATCTTTGGCATGGACCTGTGCCACATATGTTAATGCCGCCGAAGCAGGAATAGCCTTTAACCCTTTCTTCTGACGGTAGGCATTAATATTATTGAACAACTCCATCTCTTCTGGTGAAAAACATACTTCCGAAGGCTCATATGCTGAATTTCCTGCAATAAGGGTGATAATGGTTATAACAAGTACAGCAAGGATACCATGCATATCAAAGGAATTTGATATCTAACGGTAAAACACTATATTTCTTGTATACATCTCTTCCTTTTTCAAAAGCAATCCATAAGGAAAAAAATAAATATCTTTGCAGTAATGTGAAATTAACATTTTGGATAATTCACAGATAATTCGTTAATTTACAAATGCAAAGGCGCTTCCGTACATTACGGTAATGATATATCCTTATGAGTACAAAAGATTACAGGATCTTGCTCGTTGACGATGAACCCGATGTCCTTGAATTTCTGGGCTATAACCTGGAGAAAGAAGGATACGAAATTCATACTGCATCCAATGGAAAGGATGCTATCAAACTGGCCAGGGAGATTTTGCCCCATTTGATCATCCTGGATGTTATGATGCCTGAGATGGACGGAATAGAAACCTGCCATGAGATCAAAAGCATTGACAAGCTGGCCAACAGCATTATCATCTTCCTGACTGCCCGGGGCGAAGATTACTCTCAGATAGCCGGTTTTGATGCAGGTGCTGATGATTACGTCACAAAACCCATCAAGCCCAAAGTGCTCACAAGCAGGATTTCCGCCTTGCTAAGAAGATATAAAGAAGACGAAAAAGCGATTCAGGAAAAAGTCACTTTAAGGGATTTTATCATAGACAAAGAACGTTTTCTGGTTATCAAGGACGGTAAAGAAATCGCCTTGCCAAAGAAAGAATTTGAATTACTGCTTGTGCTTACCTCCAAGCCCAATAAGGTGTTTTCACGGGAAGAGATATTTGCCAAAGTCTGGGGAAATAATGTGATTGTTGGAGACAGAACCATTGATGTCCATGTAAGAAAGATCCGTGAAAAGATTGGCATCAACAATATTAAAACGGTAAAGGGTGTAGGATATAAATTTGATGCCTAAATGAAGTTTGAAGATCCAAAAAACCTTGCCCTCAGTAATGCATTCCTCATCACTGCCCTTCTCAGCATCACTTATATCATCGCTGGTTTTTTACTTGACTTTTTCAATGTCATACATCTGATTATCTTGGATGTATTGGTTTTTGCATTTTCATACTTCATCATTCGTCATACTTCAAACAAGTTTATATATGATAAGATTAAGATCATTTATAAAACCATCCATAAGCTCAAGGTTGAAGAATCTGATGAGTTAAAAAGCAAAATAAGTAAGCAATCCATTGACATGGTCAACCAGGAAGTTCTGGAATGGGGCGAGCGCCAGCGCAAGGAGATCATGCAACTGAAACAGCTTGCGAATTACAGGAGAGAATTCCTGGGAAACATTTCCCATGAATTAAAAACGCCGATATTCAATATCCAGGGTTATGTGCTGACTTTGCTTGATGGGGGACTGGAAGATCCAAAGATCAACCAGGAATTTCTGCTTAGGACAGAAAAAAGCATCAACAGGATGATAGCCATTGTTGAAGATCTGGAAGCGATCTCCCAACTTGAATCCGGAGAACTTAAACTGGAGTTTTCAAAGTTTAATATTGTTGACCTGACAAAAGATGTTATTGAATTCCTGGAGATAAAGGCTAAAAAGAAGAATATCAAGGTAAAGCTGGACAGGAATTACGAGCGGCCGATCCATGTCACAGCAGATAAAAAAAGGATACGGCAGGCATTGATCAACCTGATCGACAATTCCATAAAATACGGTAAAGACAAAGAAGGCCTGACTGTGGTAAGCTTCTTCGACATGGATGAGAATGTCCTTGTGGAAGTCACCGACAATGGTTTAGGCATTGACCGTGAGAACATCCCCCGCATTTTCGAGCGTTTTTACCGAACCGACAAGGCCCGGTCACGGGAACAAGGTGGTACGGGACTTGGACTGGCAATTGTAAAGCACGTTATTGAGGCTCATAATCAAGCCATTAATGTAAGGAGTAGCTTGGGAATCGGGACTACTTTTGGTTTTACCTTGAAGAAGGCATAGTTATTTATTTCTCTCCGTAGTAAACACCACAAGATCCTCCAGCGCCTTATTGTATTCACTTTCAGGAAATGTTTTCAGGATATTCAGGGCATTTTCGCGATATTGCAGCATCATATTACGGGCATATTCCATGCCTCCATTGCTGTTCACCTGGCCAATGATATCCGACACCTTTTGCCCGTTGTCGCTGTGCCGTTTTACGTTGCGGATGATCTGTCTTCTTGTGGAAGAATCGGAATGATTGAGTAGATAGATCAGGGGCAGCGTCATTTTCTTTTCTTTGATGTCAATACCGGTAGGTTTTCCTGTGGCATTGGATTTTTCATAATCGAATAGGTCGTCTTTGATCTGGAAAGCGATACCAACCTTCTCGCCAAAATCACGCATTTTCTCTACTGTATCAGGTGAAGAGCCCACGGATTTTGCGCCGCACGCACAGCAGGATGCTATAAGGGAAGCCGTTTTCTTGCGGATGATGTCAAAGTAAATATCTTCCTTAATGTCAAGCTTTCTTGCCTTCTCAATTTGCAGGAGTTCCCCTTCGCTCATTTCCCGAACTGCATTGGAAACAATCTTTAGCAATTCATGGTCGTTGTTGTTCACAGAAAGCAACAAACCCCTGGAAAGCAGGTAGTCCCCAACCAGCACCGCTATCTTATTTTTCCACAAAGCATTGATGGAGAAAAAACCACGTCTTTCATTAGAATCATCTACCACATCATCATGCACCAGTGTAGCCGTATGCAACAATTCGATCAGGGCAGCTGCCCTGTATGTAGATTCATTGACTTCACCACACATAGAAGCCGACAGGAAAACGAACATAGGACGCATCTGTTTCCCTTTTCTTTTCAGGATATACCTTGTTACCTTATCAAGAAGGGGGACACTGCTTTTCATGGATGATTTGAAATACTTTTCAAAACCATCAATATGCTCTTTGATTGGTGCCTTTATGTCACTTAACCTTGTCATACACTCCTCTGAAAGTCAAAATTAGTTATTTTCCTGTTAACCTATTAACAATAATCCAAATAAAAGGCCATGTTACTTAGAAACAAAAAATATTCATCAAAGTTTCCATCCTGAAATAAACCCTCAAAATAATTAATTTGTATTTTTACAAAGTCTATCAAAATCACTTACTTAAGCAAAAAAACATAGCAGGCTTCAGAACCAAAGTATTCGAATAAAATATATTATGCTTGATTACCCGCCAAAAATATTGATTGCTTTCGGAGAGACCATCAGCGGGAACACAGAAATTTTCAATTGGCTGTTGAAGAACGGTTATCCTGAGCTGGCAGCTTTAAAGCAGCGCCATCCGTGGCAGCGAAGCCTTTGGCTGGCTCATGAAAAACGGCTATCCTCAACTGGCTGCGCTGGATGGAGCTATTGATAATAAGATCGAAGCCTACAAATGGCTTAAAAATCACCATTTTAACTTTCTAATGGTATTTGCTGATGCCTGCCGGGAAAAACACGAGGCATTGGCCTGGCTGAAGAAAAACAACCTGGATATCTTCATCATGCTTGCATTCAAGGTGAAAAGTTTCCGCGACGGGCAGACGTATGATTATCATAAAATGCATTTTTAAAGGCTAATTCCATGCCTGACTAAGGATTTTACCTTCCTCTGTTTCATTCCCATTTTGCTGATCCATGATTTTACCTTTTTAGGCTTGGTGGCTTTTGAAAGCCAGCCGATAGCAGTATCCAGGGCAACATCTCCGGTGCTTTTTTGATTTTCCAGGATGACCTTGTCATCTTTCAGCCGGATCTTCTCCTTATCAGCCAGTTCGATCAGGATGGCTCCTGCCAGACCGTAATGCGGGAAGGAATTAATATGAGACCTGCCTTTGCGGTTAAGGGAAATGATGGCAAGTTGTTCTTTGAGGGTTAGGGTTGATTGGGTCATGATGATTGAATAATTATTTCAAACAAAATAATAAAAATATTCCAACTTATTGACTCAGAATTATTTTTATTGTTTCTTTCTCTCTTTCGCTATTGTTAAGGGTGACCACATAGGTACCCTTCGGCAGGCGGTTTGCAAAATCATCTTTGCCCCTACAGGTTATAAGGGACTCCATCCTACGGGACTCCATCCCTTAACGGAATCATATGCAATCCCTTGCAAACAAAGCATTTCGGGGGACTCCATCCCGGGGACGGGATTAACCAAAAAACCTCCCAATCTCCACCTCGTCCGCTTTGATAATTCCCCTTTCTGTGATGATACCGGTGATCAAAGATGCGGGAGTTACGTCAAAAGCGGGATTCAGGGCTTTGGAGCCGGGATGGCATACGGTTACGCTGTGCATATTGCCCTTTTCATCCGTGCCGGTTTGCATGCGTACCTCATCCTTGTTTCTTTCTTCGATGATGATCTCGTTTCCGGCAGGACAGTCCGGGTCGAATGTGGATAACGGGGCTGCCACATAGAAAGGGATGCCATAATAATGCGCAGCAATGGCTTTCTCAAGGGTACCTATCTTGTTGGCCACATCTCCGTTCATGGCGATGCGGTCGGCGCCCACGATCATCAGGTCGACTTTTCCCAGTGACATCAAATGGGCGCCTGCGTTGTCGGGTATGATCGCATGGGGGATATTCTCATTGGCCAGCTCCCAGGCAGTAAGCCGGGCACCTTGTCCACGGGGCCGGGTCTCATCCACGTAAACAAAGATCTCTTTTCCCTGCTCACTGGCCGTATAAATGGGTGAAAGGGCCGTTCCGTAATCCACAAAGGCCAGCCAGCCTGCATTGCAATGGGTCTCTATGGCAAATCCGCTATGGATGAGCTCACTGCCATACTGCCCGATCATCCTGGAACTTTGTGCATCCTCATCGGCGATCTGCTGTGCTTCAATAATGGCGTGCTCCACCGATTGTAACCCTGCATTGAACACCCGGTCGACAGCGTAAAAAAGGTTGCGGGCGGTAGGACGGGTTGCCTCGATGTCGGTCTTGGCCTTTGCCAGAAAATCGGCCGATTTCTCTTTCATGTTCTGCACAAAAGCCTGTGCCATGGCAAAGCCGGCCGCCGCACCAATGGCTCCGGCACCCCTTACGATCATAGTTTTGATGGCTTCGCATGTGCATTCATAATCCATGCACCGGTAGATGGCAAAATCAAAAGGGAGGAGGTTCTGTTCTACCATGAACACAGTGGAGCCTTCCATCCAGACTGTCCGGTAATCTGTTCCGTTAACCTTCATCACTCAATATTCATTAACTCCGAATAAGCAAGCCAGGCCATCAGGCCTGTTCCTGTGCGGATGCTTTCTTCATCCACATCAAAGGTAGCCGTATGCAGATTGGAAATAATATCTCTGGATTCATTGCGGGTTCCCAAACGGTAGAAACAACCCGGAACCTTATGCGCAAAATAGGCAAAATCTTCGGCCGTCATCCTGAGGTCAAGGTCCACAACGTTGTCCTTTCCAAGATAAGCTTCAGACCTTTTCCGGGTTTTCAATGTCAGGGCTTCGTTGTTCTCCAGGACAGGATATCCCTGGTCAATAAATACTTCACAGGTCCCTCCCATCCCTTCGGCGATGGATTGTGAAATGGCCCTGATGCGATTTTTTATCTCCGCCCTCCATCCTTCGTCAAAAGTCCGCATGATACCCTCCACCTTCACCTCGTCGGGAATGATGTTGGTTTTCCCTTCGGTATGTATCTTCCCAAAGGATATAACGGTGGGCATGGTCGGTGAAGCATTCCTGCTGACGATCTGTTGAAGGGCCAGGATGATATGAGCTGAGATAAGAACCGGGTCGATAACCTTATCGGGAATGGCACCATGACCACCTTTCCCTTTGATGGTCAGGAAGATCTCATCGGTAGAAGCCATATATTTCCCGGGTCTCATGCCCACTTTCCCAACATCAAGCTCAGGAAAAACATGTTGTCCCAGTATGCCGGAAGTAGCCGGATTTTCAAGGACGCCTGCCTCTATCATGGGTTTGGCCCCGCCCGGATAACTCTCTTCCGTGGGCTGAAAGATCAGCTTGATGCTTCCTTTCAGCTCACCACGCAGTTCCTGGAGTATCCTGGAAGCCCCCAGCAAGCAGGTCATGTGCACATCATGCCCGCAGGCATGCATGATCCCATTATTCGTTGATTTGTAAGGTATATCGTTTTTCTCCAGGATGGGCAGGGCATCCATGTCGGCACGCAACGCAATGTTCCTGGAACCCGGGTCATCACCTTTAATGATGCCCAGGATCCCGGTGCCAGCAATGCCTTCCTGGTATTCAATACCCCACTCCGATAAGAGGGAAGTGATGTATATTGCTGTATTGAACTCCTGCTTTGACAATTCAGGATGCTTATGCAGATAATGCCGGATACCGACAAAATCCTCATAATACCTGTCTGCCAACTCCTTAATTCTATCAATCATCTGTATAAGTTTTATAAATCACCCCACACTCAAACCCACACTCACACTCATTTCGGTCCAATCATCTTCATCGGATCAATCCACTCATCATACTGCTCGGAAGTCACCAAACCAAGAGCCAGTGCAGATTCACGCAATGTTATCCCTTCTTCGTGCGCTTTCTTGGCAATCTTTGCCGCATTTTCATATCCGATATGGGTATTCAATGCTGTAACCAGCATCAGTGAGTTATCGAGGTTGGTCAGGATATTCTTCACATTCGGTTCAATTCCTGCCACGCAGTTATCGTTGAATGAAACGCATGCCTCCCCGAGCAGCCTGGCCGATTGCAACAGGTTGTATACCATCATGGGTTTAAACACGTTAAGCTGGAAATGGCCATGAGTACCACCGACGGCGATGGCTGTGTCGTTCCCGATGACCTGTGCACACACCATGGTGAGCGCTTCATTTTGTGTGGGATTAACTTTTCCCGGCATTATGGACGAACCCGGTTCGTTGGCAGGAAGGTCGAGTTCCCCGATGCCGCAGCGTGGACCGGAGGCCGACAAACGAATATTATTGGCAATATGCATCAGGCTGACTGCCAGAACCTTCAAAGCGCCGGAGGTTTCAACCATGGCATCATGGGCGGAAAGGCCCTCAAATTTATTCTCTGCGGTAACGAAAGGATAGCTTGTCAATTCGGCGATCTTTTCGGCCACCAGCTTGTCGTATCCCCTGGGAGCGTTGATGCCGGTGCCGACAGCCGTCCCGCCAAGGGCCAGCTCCAGAAGGTGGTCAAGGGTATTTTTCAGAGCCTTGAGACCATGGTCCAGTTGGGAAACATATCCTGAGAACTCCTGGCCCAATGTTAGCGGTGTAGCATCCATCAGGTGGGTACGGCCGATCTTGACCACATCCTTGAATTCCTCAGCCTTTTTTGCAAGGGTATTCCTGAGTAGTTCCACTCCGGGTATGGTCGTTTCAACTATCATGGCATAACTGGCAATGTGCATGGCAGTCGGGAAGGTATCGTTGGATGACTGCGACTTGTTCACATCATCGTTGGGATGGATGAATTTCTGCCCTTCGCCAAGCTTACCGCCTTTAAGGACGTGGGCGCGGTTGGAAACCACCTCGTTCATGTTCATGTTTGACTGTGTACCCGAGCCTGTCTGCCAGATAACCAGGGGAAAATGATCATCATGTTTTCCTTCCAGGATCTCGTCACATACCTGAGCGATCAATTCGGCCTTATCAGCGGCTAAAACCCCAAGGTCCTGATTTGCCAGGGCAGCAGCTTTCTTCAGGATGGCAAATGCGCGAATGATCTCAGTGGGCATGGATCCTTCCGGCCCGATCTTAAAGTTCATTTTAGAGCGTTGAGACTGGGCACCCCAATACTTTTCAGCAGGGACTTCAACAATGCCCATTGTGTCCTTTTCTTTTCTTGTTTCCATGATTTTGGTTATTTAATAAGGGTATCAATTTTCTCGGGAGGATCGCCGATCACAGCTTTATAGTCTTTTACCACGATGGGTCGCTGCATAAGCTTTGGATGTTCTGTCAGAATCTGCACCCACTCATCATCTGAAAACTTTTTGCCTTTGAATTCAGATTTATATACTGCTTCCTGTTTACGAAGGATGTCTTCCGGTTTTTTATTAAGTTTTACCAGGATGTCTTTCAACTCATCTACAGTTAAATTATATTTCAGATATTCGGTGACTTCGGGTTCGATGCCTTTATCTTTAAGATACTGTAATCCGGCCCGTGATTTTTTGCAGCGGGGGTTGTGATAAACTTTAAACATAGACTATTTCTTATCCGTTTTCATGATTCCCCCAAATATAAGAATATATTGTGGATCTATGCTGCAATTTTTGAACAATAGTCAGGGATAAGTTTAAGAAAAAATGTGGATTAAAAATATTATGATCAGTTATCTCCAAACTCCATGAGATAAGCTTTCAGGAAAGGATTCAGGTCACCATCCATCACAGCCTGCACATTACTTGTTTCATGGCTGGTTCTCAGGTCTTTAACCATTTTATATGGATGCATCACATAAGATCTGATCTGTGACCCCCATTCTATTCGTTTTTTACTATCTTCAATCTCTTCCTGGGCTTCTTTTTTCTTGCGCAATTCTATTTCATAAAGCTGCGATTTCAGCATTCTTATGGCTTTTTCCCTGTTTTGGGCCTGTGAACGGGTTTCCTGGCATTCAATAACGATGCCCGTAGGTTCATGCCTAAGGCGGACAGCTGTTTCCACTTTATTTACATTCTGGCCACCCGGACCACTTGACCTGAAAGTATCCCAGGTGATCTCCGAAGCGTTGATAACGATATTAATATCATCATCGACAATGGGATAAACATAAACTGAAGCAAAAGATGTATGTCTTTTATTAGCAGTATCAAAAGGTGAAAGCCTGACCAGTCTGTGCACACCATTTTCCCCTTTCAGGTAGCCGAAAGCATAATCACCTTCAAATTCAAGGGACACTTTTTTCAGACCTGCTACCTCTCCTTCATGTATATCCAGTTCTTTGATCTTATAACCATTGAGTTCTCCCCAGCGGTAATACATACGCATCAGCATCTCAACCCAGTCCTGACTTTCCGTTCCACCTGCTCCTGCATTGATTTCCAGGATGGCGCTTAACTTGTCTTCTTCCCGGCTGAGCATGTTTTTGAATTCCAGGTCTTCAATATGTGCAAGCGTTTTATTGTATTGTTTTTCAAGCTCTTTTTCAGATGCCTGATCTTCTTCGAAAAACTCCATGATCACTTTCAGGTCTTCAAATGACTCATCTGCAGCCGCATATGCTTCAGTCCAATCTTTGATCTGCTTGATCTTCTTTAATATTTTTTCTGCTTTTTTGGAATCATTCCAGAAATCCGGAGCCTGGGTGAGTTTTTCTTCTTCCTCAATCTGCTTTAGCTTATTATCGATGTCAAAGGAACCTCCTCAAGGCCTCAAGCCTTTTACCGAAATCTTTAATTTCTTCTGATGCAATCATGGTAATACGTTTCAAATTAGGAGGGCAAAGGTACAATAAAAATGCTAATCCTTTTCATTAATGATATCCCAGACAATATCCGGCTCGAACCCTTTTGAGATGGCATACGCTGCCAGCTTACCCCTTGCTATAAAAGGATCCTTTTCCTTTATATCAAACCCTTTTTTTGTGATAAGACCTTTTAATGTAGTAATGTATTCATCCTCATCAATTTCCTTAAGTCCGATATGTATTATCAGCTCAGGAATTTGCTTTCGCTGGAGTTCCTGTATAATCTTGTTTCTGCCCCACTTGTTGATTCTGAATTTACTACCTGCATATACTTTTGCAAATCGCTGGTCGTCAACATATCCTTCTTTTTTCAGACTCAGGATGATCTTTTCAATGATGCTATCCTTCAGGTTCCATTCCTTTAGCCTTCTTATCACATCAGAAATACTTCTTTCCTGGTAACTGCAATACCGCTTTGCCCTTTCGAGCAAAAACCCGTAACCACTGTTGTGTGATGATTTCATTTGTCATATTCATTTAACAGGTCCCGGGCCAGGATAGACATAGCAGAACCAGCTTTTTCAGGAATTACAGTTAAATTTTCGACATATTGATTTTGACTGGCACCCGGGTCAATAAGGTATTTTTTTGCGTCCTTTGGAACATAATGGATCAATCCGGCTGCAGGATAAACCTGCAGGGATGTCCCGACGATGATAAGAATATCGGCTGTTGAAGCAATTTCTGTGGCAGGAATGATGTTTGGCACAGATTCGCCAAACCACACGACATGTGGTCGCAACTGGCTTCCCAATTCACAAAGGTCACCGTGCTTAAGTTCCCATCCATCAAGATCATATATAAGTAGGGGATCTTTTGAACTTCTTACTTTTTTAAGCTCTCCATGAAGATGCAATACAGAAGTTGAGCCTGCCCTTTCGTGCAGATCATCAATATTTTGTGTGATAACCTCAACCTGAAAATTCTTTTCCAGGCTGGCGATGGAATAATGAGCAGGATTTGGTTCTACTTCGTAAAGCTGCTTTCTTCTCTGGTTATAAAAATCCAGCACCAGTTCCATGTTCTCATCCCAGGCTTCCGGTGTAGCCACCTCCTCTACCCTGTAGTTGTTCCATAACCCGTTATTATCCCTGAAAGTCTTCAGGCCTGACTCTGCACTAACACCTGCACCGGATAAAACCACAATCTTCTTCATCAGCGTTCAATTTACCTACTTTTCAAACAATTTCAGTTTATCCACGACATTTAAAGTTTCCCTCACGTGGTTTGCCGAATCCTGCACCATTTTCTTTTCCCTTTGATCAAGCTTTAGCTCGATAACTTCTACTATTCCATTCTTGCCCAGTTTTACCGGGACTCCTAGATACATATCCTTCAAACCAAATTCCCCTGTAAGATAGGCGCTGACAGGGAATATCCTATTTTGATCATCAACAATGGCTTCCACCATCATAGCGGCAGCAGAGCCAGGGGCATACCAGGCGGATGTTCCCATGAGGTCAACGAGTTCTCCGCCTCCCTTCTTGGTGCGATCAATTATTTTATCAATTTCTTCCTTATTCAACAGTTCAGTAATTGGGATGCCCTGCACTGAAGTAAACCTTCTCAGGGGCACCATTGAATCTCCGTGACCTCCCATGAGCAATCCGTGAATATCCTTTGGAGAGACATTCAGTGCTTCTGCAATAAAGGCCGTATAACGGCCAATATCCAGGATCCCGGCCATTCCAAATACCTTCTTGTGGTGTTTGTTTGCAGCTTTATAGGCAACGTAGGTCATTACATCCAGTGGGTTGGAAACGATAATGATGATGGCATCAGGTGAGTATTTAATGGATCTTTCAACAACATCTTTTACGATATTAGCGTTGGTCTTTATAAGATCATCTCTGGACATACCCGGTTTACGGGGCATTCCCGAAGTTATTACAATAATACCTGAACCTTTGGTCCTGAGATAATTGTTTGTAACGCCCGTTACGCGTGTGTTAAAATTGTTGATTTGTGAAGTCTGCCAGATATCCAAAGCCTTTCCTTCAGCCACCCCTTCCTTGATGTCGAGCAATACTACTTCCCTTGAAAGATCTTTGTGAGCAATAACATTGGCACAGGTAGCTCCTACGTTTCCCGCGCCAATAACGGTAATTTTATCCATAATAATTGATTTTTTTGGTTGCCAGTATGTAATACAAATATACGACACATACGATATATGTCAAAGTATTTATACCAACAAAATTACCGTCAAAGGGTTCAATATTCTTTTTCGGTTATATTAACCCTTGGGTTTATGGCAATCATGTTTTACACAAATGGCATCAATGGCAGCAATGGTCACCATATTAACGATCTCATTGACCGTTGAACCAATTTGCAGTACGTGAACAGATTTGTTCATTCCATTCAAAATTGGTCCGATCACCTCTACATCTGCAAGTTCCTGCAACAACTTGTATGCAACATTCCCAGCAGTAAGGTAGGGGAAAATTAAAACATTAGCAGGTCCGTCCACCAATTTTGAAAACGGAAAGTTTTCCTCCAGGATACTGTGGTTCAAAGCTACATTGGCCTGCATTTCGCCATCAACAATAATATTGGGGTAGTTCTTGTGAAGATATTCAATTGCATCCCTTTGTTTATTTGGAATATTTCCAGGATTGGAACCGAAGTTAGAGTAAGAAACAAATGCTACCCTGGGTTTTATATTCAGTTTTTCCACAGCAATGACCGTTTGAAGGGTAATGTTAACAAGGTCATCCATGGTTGGATTTTTATTCACCGTACAGTCTGAGAAAAAGATCGGTCCCCTTTTGGTGTTTATAATATACATTCCCGTTACAAGCTTCTCTCCTTCACGGGTACCAATAACCTGAAGTGCAGGTTTAATTGCATCCGGATAATTTCTGATCAATCCAGATACCATGGCATCAGCATACCCTGTTTCTACCAGCATGGGGGCATAATAGTTATCGTTTTCAAGGAAATCCATCGCAGAAGCCATGGTTACTCCTCTTCTCTGCCTTTTTTCGTATAGCTTTCTGGCAAATTCTTTTCTTTTTCCATTTTGTTCGTTGCCACGTGGATTAATAATTTCCACACCTTTGAGTTCAAGTTCATTTTCCTTGATGATCTTGTTTATTCTTTCAGAATTACCAAGAAGTATTGGTATGGCAATTTTTTCATTCATTACAATCTCTGCAGCCTTCAGCATATTGTAATTATCGGCATTTCCAAAAACAACCCTTTGCGGATCACTTGCGGCCCTGCCTTTAATCTGCCTGAGCAATGGGTTTGATAAGCCAAGTCGTTTAATTAACTCTTCATTGTATGCATCCCAGTCTGAGATCGGAGTTTTAGCGACACCACTTTTCATAGCAGCTTTAGCAACAGCCGGCGCAACAAATGTTATCAAGCGTGGATCTGTTGGCTTGGGAATAATATAATCCTTGCCAAAATGCATATTCTTTTCATGGTATGCAATATTGACCTCTTCCGGAACCGGCAACTTTGCCAATTCCGCAAGCGCTTTGGAAGCAGCAAGCTTCATCTCATCATTGATGGAGGTAGCCCGTACATCCATTGCACCCCTGAAAATAAAAGGGAACCCTAAAACATTGTTGATTTGATTAGGGAAATCGGACCGGCCTGTGGCCATGATCAGATCATCACGGGTAGCCATGGCTTCCTCATAACCAATTTCCGGAATAGGATTGGCCAAAGCAAAGACAATTGGATTATCTGCCATGGAAAGAAGATATTCCTTCTTCAAAACTCCTGCAACAGAAAGACCCAGGAACATATCCGCCCCTTTCAATGCATCTTCAAGGGTATATAGGTCTTTATCAGTTGCACGCTCTGATTTCCATTTATTCAGATCATTCCTGTCTTTCCTGATCACACCTTTTGAGTCAAGCATGATGATATTCTTTGGATCTACTCCAAGCTTAATGTACAAGTTTGTACAGGAAATGGCGGAAGCACCAGCACCATTCACAACAATCTTAATATCTTCAAGATTCCTGTTGGTCATTTCCACCGCATTAAGCAGGCCGGCAGAGGTAATGATGGCAGTTCCATGCTGGTCGTCATGCATTACAGGGATATCCAACACTTCCATGATCCTCTCTTCAATCTCAAAACATTCAGGCGCTTTGATATCTTCCAGGTTAATGCCGCCAAAAGTCGGAGCTATCTGAATCACTGTTTCAACAAACTTGTCTATCTCCTTTGTAGATACTTCAATATCGAATACGTCAATGTCTGCAAATACCTTGAAAAGAAGACCTTTCCCTTCCATCACGGGTTTGCCTGCCTCTGTCCCAATATCGCCCAAACCAAGAACAGCTGTACCATTTGAAATCACTGCAACCAGATTACCCTTGGCAGTATATTTATAAACATCTTCAGGGTTTTTTTGTATTGCCAGACAAGGGTCAGCAACACCCGGAGTGTATGCAAGCGAAAGATCACGTTGTGTCGTGTAAGGTTTGGTTGGAATCACTTCCAGCTTCCCCGGCCTTCCCTGGGAATGATAATTAAGAGCATCTTTTCTAAACAAGGTATCCATAACTCACTGTATTATTGTTAATTAATTAACAAGCAAAATTACAACAAATTAATGAATAAACATAATCTGCTTATTTAATAATTCCGTATGTTATTCCAATTTAAATACTGTTTAAATTTGCACCTTATCTATTGCAGGAAAATTATGAAACAATATATTTGCAATGGTAAATATTTGATTTTAGTTAGAGTCCAGGCATGTATTCATATATAGAAGGAAAACTCGTTGAAAAAAATCCTGCTTATGCAGTCATTGATGTGCACGGCATGGGTTATATGATACATATTTCGCTGCATACATATGGATTATTAGGCGATGTTGAATCATGTAAGCTTTTACTTCATCATGTCATCAGGGAGGATGCCCATCTTTTGTATGGTTTCGCAAATGAATCAGAGCGGGACTTGTTCCGGCATCTGCTTTCTGTTTCAGGAATCGGGGCAAACACAGCGAGACTGATACTTTCTTCCATGTCACCGGACGAAATAAAAGAGGCCATCATTACGAAAAATACAGCTTTACTCAAGGCCATAAAAGGAATTGGTGCAAAGTCAGCTGAAAGGATCATCGTTGACCTGAAGGATAAACTTGAAAAAGAGGGGTTTTCTCAAGAAAAAGTAACCCTTTCGCACAATACAAAAAAACAGGAAGCGTTAAGAGGATTGACTGTTCTTGGCTTCCAAAAATCGCAAGCTGAAAAAGCAGTTGATAAAATAATCGCCAAAGCCCATAAGGATGATGAATTCTCCGGGCTAACGGTGGAAGAAATAATTAAGCAAGCGCTTAAAATGTTGTAAACGGAAGCTTATAGCATTCATTTTAAAGTGTTAAACTTTATAAGATAACCTGTTCAAACTAGAATTCGCTGTTGGTACGAATTTTTAAATATACTATTAGACTCGTCATCTTACTGTTATTACTCACCATTGTGTGGGATATACCTGCCAAGATCAAGCCTGCTTATCGCTTTGATGACCCCCAATTTGTACAGCCTCCCGATTCCGTTCCGGATGATGACACCACCCTCATAATGAGGTACCCCTTCCAGGACAACAACGACCTGTTATACTCACCTGCGGATACACATCCCATGTACCTGGGTACGCCTTCAAACCTGGATAATGAGATTGAATACGACCCGGAAACCAATGAATACATCTTTAAAAATAAGATGGGGGATGTAGATTACAGAAATCCTACCTCCATGACCTTTGACGAATACCGCGAATGGGAACTGCAAAACTCCCTCAATGCCTACTGGAGAGAAAAAATCAGGACAGAAGGCGGCAGAGACCGGGGAGATGGCATCATACCAAAAATCTACATCGGCAGTAAAGTGTTTGAAACCATTTTTGGCAGCAACACCATTGACATACGTCCTCAGGGATCAGCAGAACTGATCTTTGGCATCCTTGCCAATAAAACCGACAACCCCACTTTGAATGTAAGGCAAAGACGAACTGTTAATTTCGACTTCCAGGAAAAGATACAACTAAATGTCATTGCCAAAATTGGCGATAAAATTGAATTCCGTGCAAACTACAACACAGAAGCCACCTTTGACTTTGAGAACAAACTACAACTAAAGTATGAAGGAAAGGAAGATGATATCATCAAGCTGATCGAAGCCGGTAATGTTTCCCTTCCACTGAACACGACACTGATAAACGGAAGCCAAAGCCTTTTTGGGATCAAAACCAAATTACAGTTCGGAAAAACAACTGTTACAGGTCTCTTTTCTCAGCAGGAAAGCCAGACTTCTTCAGTTACTGTTGAAGGAGGGGCACAAACCAACGATTTTAGCCTTACAGCAGTAGAATATGATGAAAACAAGCACTTTTTCCTGGCGCAATATTTCCGTGACAATTACGAGCGGGCGCTGAAAGACCTGCCCATTGTCACCTCCGATGTTAACATTCAAAGGGTTGAGGTTTGGGTCACCAACATTGGAGCTGCCGTTACTGAAAACAGAAACATCGTTGCCTTCCAGGATATCGGTGAGAATTCGAAGATCCACAATAAATCAAAGATCCATCCAATCCCGGGAAATTTTCTCCCTTCCAATAACTCAAACGACCTGCTTAATCAAATTGACACAACCAAGATCAGGGATATCAATACAGTCACAAATTACCTCAAAGGAATCTTTGGTTTCGTTCCCGGCATTGATTTTGAAAAAGTAGAGGTTGCCAGGAAACTCGATGCCTCAGAATTTACCATTAACCCGAAGTTGGGTTTTATCTCTTTGAATACAAACCTGAATTCAGACCAAACCCTCGCAGTTGCATTTCAATATACCGTAATTGGTTACGACAGCGTCTTTCAGGTAGGTGAATTTTCCGACCAGGGCATTTCTGCACCTAACTGTCTCATTACGAAACTACTTAAAAGCACTTCACTCAATACCAGGATTCCAATGTGGAACCTCATGATGAAAAATGTTTATTCTCTTGGAGCCTATCAGATCAACCGCGATAAGTTTATGTTAAACATCTTTTATTCAGGTGACGAAAACGGTGTTCCCACAGGATATTTTACTGAAGGACCGGAAGGCATTAAGGGGATGCCATTGATCCAGGTCATGAATTTCGATAACCTGAATTCATTTCTCAACCCACCAGCAGACGGCATCTTCGATTTCATTGACGGAGCAGCCACCAACGGGGGAACCATCCAGTCATCCAATGGAAAAGTCTATTTCACTGTCCTGGAACCTTTCGGTGATTATCTAAGAAAAAAGATCACCGAGGCCGGAGGTGATACTTCCCTTGCCAACAAATATGCTTACGACTCACTCTATACACTCACAAAAGTCGGAGCGGAACAATATCCTGACAAAAACAAATACCTGATTGAAGGTAGTTACCGATCATCTTCCGGGAATGAGATCTCACTGAACGCTTTCAACGTTCCAAAGGGATCTGTAAAGGTAACCGCAGGGGGACGTACACTAACCGAAAATGTTGACTATACCGTTGATTATACGCTGGGACGGGTACGCATCATCAATGAAGGAATTTTGAATTCCGGTACGCCCATAAACATCTCTCTTGAAAACAACACCCTTTTTAGTCTTCAAACCAAACGGCTTATGGGCGCCCACATCGCTCATGAATTCAACAGAGATTTGCATTTTGGCGCTACGGTCCTCAACCTCACCGAAAGGCCACTTACGCAAAAAGTAAGCTATGGGAATGATCCCATCTCCAACACCATCTGGGGATTTGATTTTAGCTATCAGACAGAATCCCGGTTCCTGACAAAATTGGTTGATAAAATACCTCTGATTGAAACAAAGGCCCCATCAACCATTGCAATCGACGGTGAGTTTGCTCATTTTATACCAGGCCATTCCAAAGTGATCGGCAGCGATGGCACCACTTATGTTGACGATTTTGAAGGAGCCAAATCAACCATAGACCTGAAAAACTTTGGTACCTGGTTCTTATCCAGTACACCTCAGGGCCAGCTTGACCTGTTTCCTGAAACAGAAATTACACTGGATATACTTAAGCAAATAAATTACGGTAAGAACAGGGCCAAACTAGCCTGGTATATCATCGATCCATTGTTTTACGACAGGAACAGCAACCTGGTGCCTTCCAATGTCAATAAAAATGAATTGTCCAGGAATTCTGTAAGGCAGGTTTTGGAAACGGAGGTCTTTCCCAATAAAGATGTCCCAACCGGAACACCCACCAATATACCGGTATTCAACCTTGCATACTATCCTGATGAAAGAGGTCCTTACAACTATGACGTAACCCCTTCATTCATTTCGGCAGGTATCAATCAGGACGGGAGCCTTAAAGAACCTGAAACGCGTTGGGCCGGGGTCATGCGTAAAATCGAATCCACCGACTTCGAAGCAACCAATGTCGAATACATTGAATTTTGGTTGATGGACCCTTTTTCTGAGGACTCAACAAATGGTGGAAACCTTTATTTCAATCTCGGAGATATTTCTGAAGACATCCTGCGGGATTCCAGAAAGTCATTTGAAAATGGCTTGCCAACTACTGCCACCGTTACCAATGTTGACACAACAGGCTGGGGCCGGGTTCCCAATGTGCAATCCCTTGTAGAATCATTTGACAATGAACCTGCATCACGTCCTTTCCAGGATGTTGGATACGATGGCCTGGGAGATAACGATGAGCGCTCCTTCTTTTCAGTTTCAAACGGCGGGATCCATTCTTATCTGGATTCAATAGAAGCGCTGTATGGAGCTAATTCTGAAGCTTATATAAGGGCTTTTGGAGACCCGTCATCCGACAACTATCATTATTTCAGAGGCGGTGATTACGATAATGATCCCCTTTATAGTAGTGTTCTTGAAAGGTATAAGAATTATAATGGTCCCGATGGCAACTCCCCCACTGACCAACAAAATCCTGAATCATACCCTACCGCAGGAACTACCTTGCCTAACGTGGAAGACATCAATAACGACAATACATTAAGCGAAGCTGAACGCTACTTCCAATACATGATTAAACTGGATCCGGACAATATGAAGGTAGGTGAGAACTATATCACCGATATACAGGAAGCGCAAAACGTGCAGCTCCCTAATGGAGACTTCACTTCTACAAAATGGTACCAGTTTAAAATCCCAATCAGTCAGCCCAACAAAGTAATTGGTGATATACAGGACTTCCGTTCTATTCGTTTCCTCAGGATGTTCATGAAAGATTTTGAAAGGCCTGTTGTATTAAGATTTGCAACTCTTGAACTCGTTCGTGGTGAATGGAGAAAGTTTCGTCGTGACCTGTTCGCTAAAGGAGATTATATTCCCACCGATTTACAGGCACAAACTACTTTCGATATAACCACCGTAAACATAGAAGAAAATGGACAACGCTCACCCGTGCCCTATGTAATCCCCCCCGGAATTGAAAGGGAAATAAACCTGGGTACAACCAATCTCATTCGTTTAAATGAACAATCAATGGTCTTGAAAGTATGTGACCTCATTGATGGCGATGCAAGAGCTGCTTACAAAACCACCGATCTTGACCTCAGGCAATACAAAAAATTAAAGATGTTTGTCCATGCAGAAAAATCCAGGGCAGACCAGGAACTGGAATACGGAGACCTTACCTGCTTTATCCGCT